>CAZMUV010000097.1:0-12219 GCA_964569345.1 uncultured Maribacter sp.
ACACCGGCGGCGGCACCGTCTATGGCATTGATACGAACCGACAAATCGGTCATTTTTTCTTTCAAGAGATTTCGTTCAAAATTGGTCGGTATTTCCAAGACAACGTCCACATTACCTTCCAGCATGTCTGCATTAGCCAATTTGGTGGATGGAAAGTCCGTGAGCACATCAAAATAGGTTGACGCATCGAATTTTTCGATAAGCTCCCTTGAAAAAGAGGTCTTGTCCTTATCGATATACCCAAACTTAATGTCCTTGACCTCAAAAGTCGCCGCATTGGAAAGTACTACCAATTGAATCAAGGGCAATACAAAAATGATAGGCAGCATCGCTTTGTTGCGAAAGATCTGCTTGAATTCTTTTTGTATGATATATCGTATTGTATTCATTTTATTAGTCGCTAGATTTTAGATACTATGCGTTAGACTTATTATTTTTTTTTGTTTCTCCAACTTCGTATTTCGTAGCTCGTTCTTCTCTTTTTATTCCAATCGAATTTTATATTTCTTCACGCTCAAAGCGATAAAAAAAAGTGTCATTCCTATCAATATTAAAGTTTCTTTCCAGAGATAGGCCAACCCAACACCTTTCAACATAATTCCTTTCAAAATAATAATAAACCACTTGGCAGGAATGATATTACTAATGAGCTGAAGCGGAAGCGGCATACTACTAATCGGAAAAATAAAGCCCGACAATAAAATTACAGGTAGCATTAGCCCCATTAGCGAAATCATCATCGCTGTTTGTTGCGATGCCGAAACTGTTGAAATCAAAATACCCAAGGAAAGGGCATTGATGATAAACAATATGCTTTCGGCACCCAATAAAAATAAGCTTCCTTCAACAGGCATTTTAAAGATAAAAATGCTGAGTAACACGATGATAATTGCGTTGATGACGGATAACAGAATATAGGGCACTACCTTTCCCACGATGACCTGAAAAGGTTTTAATGGCGAAACCAAGAGAATTTCCATGGTACCCAGTTCTTTTTCACGTGTGATGGAGATGGAGGTCATCATAGCGGAAACTAACATTAAGATTATTGTCATTACCCCAGGCACAAACATAAAAACACTTTTCAGTTCGGGATTATAAACCATTCGGGTCCGAATACCAATTTGATAAGGGAGTACTGCGTCTTTATTGAGAAGTTCTTGATAGTCCCGTAAAATAGAGCTGGTATAATTACTAATGGTATTGGCTGTATTCGGGTCCGTAGCATCGGTCACTATTTGTATAACCGCCTTTTGTTCCGTTATTAACTTTTTACCAAAATCTTTTTCAAAACTCAATACTGCTTTGACTTTTCCTTTTTTAAATACAGTCTCGATAGCCTTTTCGTTCTCCAAAAAACCGGTGACACTAAAATATTTAGAAGCCGATATCTTATCTATGATTTCTTTAGTATTGGTATCTTTTGAATAGTCTAAAATGGCAATATCTACATTATTGATCTCGTTGGTTATCGCAAAGCCGAATAGCATCACCTGAACGATAGGCATTCCAAAAAGAATGAACAAAGAGCGCCTATCACGAAAAATGTGATAAAACTCCTTTTTTATAAATCCTGCGAATCGTTTCATTTCAATTGTTTACTCGATATTCCTTGCCAGTTTCAGAAAAACTTGATTCATGGATTCGACCTTGTATAGTTCTTTTAGATTCTTTGGAGTGTCTAAAGCTTCAATTTTTCCTGCAACCATAATAGATACCCGATCACAATATTCGGCCTCATCCATATAATGCGTGGTTACGAAAATGGTCTTGCCCTTATTAGCCTCTCGATAGATCATTTCCCAGAACTGCCTTCGGGTAATCGGGTCTACACCTCCGGTTGGTTCGTCTAAAAAAATAATTTGGGGATTATGTAATAGCGAGACGGAAAAGGCTACTTTCTGTTTCCAGCCTAAAGGTAAAGAACCCACCAGTTTATCGGCTTCGTTATGTAAATCAAGTTCATCAATCAGGTTTTGAGATTTAGTTTTGATATCCCCTTTCTTGAGTCCGTAGATACCCCCGAAAAAAGTAATATTCTCCCGTATGGTTAAATCATTGTACAAAGAAAAACGTTGGCTCATGTATCCGATACTTTTCTTGACATTTTCGGCCTCTGTTTTCACATCGAAACCAGCGACCTTTGCTTTACCAGAAGTTGGCTTTGAAATACCAATCAGCATTTTCATGGCCGTGGTCTTTCCCGCTCCATTGGCCCCTAAAAAACCAAAAACTTCTCCTTTGCCCACGTCAAATGAGATGTTATCTACCGCTGTGAAATCACCGAAGGTTTTGGTAAGGTTTTCAACTTGTATGATGTTTTCGTTTTTCATATTTTATTTTTTCTAAACCTTTCTGAATTTACAAACCATACAGATCTAACTTAGAACCTGTTCTTTTGATAATTCCATAAAGCTATCCTCAATAGTGGGTTCAGTCTCAAAAATTTCAATTTTATGGTGTTGTTTTCCCTTTAAAAAAACACCTAAATCATCAACTTTAAAATTGGAGGTAGTACTCGTAAAATGTAAATATTCACCAAAAGGATAGGCACTATGAGTCTTTGGGAAAATCTTTAGATCTTGTATTAGACGATAGGTCTCCGCCGTTTTGACTTTAAATAATTTTTTCGGAAAGGCTGCGATAATCGCTTTTGGAGTACTCAACTGTAAAATTTTTCCCTCGGTCATCAATGCAATACGATCGCAAAGGGCTGCCTCATCCATATATGGTGTAGAAACCAATATTGTAATATCTTTTTGTTGCAGTCGCTTCAGCATTTCCCAAAACTCTTTTCTGGATACGGGATCTACTCCGGTTGTGGGTTCATCTAAAAACAGCACTTTTGGTTTATGAATTAAGGCACACGATAAGGCGAGTTTCTGCTTCATTCCTCCGGAAAGTTTTCCCGCCCTTCTATTCTTAAAAGGTTCAATCTGGACATAAATATCCTTGATTAAATCATAGTTCTCTTCAATGGTCGTTCCAAAAATCGTGGCGAAAAAATTTAGGTTTTCCTCGACGGTTAGATCTTGGTAAAGCGAAAACCGTCCGGGCATGTAACCGACATGGTTTCTGATGGCTTTGTAACCTTTTATAACATCGTATCCCGCAACTGTAGCTTCCCCCTTGTCGGCAATCAATAAGGTGGTTAGTATTCTGAACAAGGTTGTTTTTCCCGCGCCATCAGGCCCAATCAGTCCGAATAGTTCCCCTGGTTTTACTTCAAAGGAGATATCGTCTAAGGCTTTTACCTTGTTGTATGATTTACTTATGTTTTTTACTGAAATGGACATTTCGTTATTGGATTACTATTTTTTTGGTGTTGCTTCAATTGAAATACTTGTAATACCCTTCCACATGATTTTTGATATCGTAAGCCAAATACTCCCCTTCATTATTGCTTTCGGTTCTCTGTAACATTTCTATTTTTTCGATAAGTGAATGCAGCCAAACATGCAGGTTGTCGTGCGATGCTCCTTTCATGGTACATTCCTTGACCACGGTGTTCTTGACTTCGTTTAAGTCATCACCCAACTTTTTGTATTCGACAGTATTCCATTTCTTGTTCTCGTTAATCAACGTCAGCATGGCCATAACTCCATCAGTTGTCTCTTTATTCGCCTTCCATTTAGTGCCGTTGTTCAATTCCATATCGTTTATCCATGTATCATCTGGTCTTTTGGTTTCTCCAGTAGTACCATCAATTTTTTTAGTTTCGTTGGTTACCTCTACTGGGTTTGGTTTTTTGTTTTCTTTGCAACCAATAATTCCTAATGCTAGTCCCGCTGTAATAATTAGTATTCTATTCACGATTTTTTCATTTGAATTGTATTTGATTTTTTACATTTTAGTCGATATGCCAAAAAGAATATTAGCAACCAGACAACTACTCTAAAAATCATTGCCTTTATACTTTCTGTGGCTACCATTTCGCTAAAAAAGTAGAGATAGGTCAGCACGACAGTATGTGAACAAAGAATCAGTGCTATCATTTTTTTTGAAAGTGCAAAGTTTTTCCAGATAAAGAACGCCGTGATAACAGATAGAATCCCCAAGATCACATTATAAACAACTAACCAGTTCAGAACCGAATAGCTGACCTCTTTCAGACCCAAAAGCACAGATGAACCCGAAATGACCGACATGATGCCTATGATTCCAGAAAGTGACAAAGCTATTATTTGGTTGATTTTCATTTTGTTTCATTTATTTCCGCTGACCACTATTGCAAATCGCCGGCCGGCTTGCTAATCCACATCTCTGCAGGCATGCCAATTTTTAAGCTGCCATCATTTTTAACCCTCACTTTTACCGCATATACCAAATTCACACGCTCCTCCTTGGTCTGAATGATTTTAGGTGTAAACTCTGCAGAATTAGAAATCCATGATACGGTCCCTTTATAAGATTTCATACCGTTCACATCATCAATTTTTACGGTGACCTCTTGCCCAACTTTAATATTTGCCAATTGGGTTTCGCTGATGTAAACACGCAATTCCATTTCATCAAGATCAGCGATTTTATAAAGTGGTTTTCCAAAAGCGGTAACCTCACTGGGTTCGGCATATTTGACTAGAACGGTTCCCTTAATAGGATTTTTGAGGATACTTTTCTCGATTTGATCTTCAATCTGTTGTATCTGTACCTCGATGCTTTTTACCTCGTTTATGATTGGCGCATTTTGAGTTTCGACACTTGTCATTTGTTGTTTTAATATGTCCATTTGGCCGTTGATATCGTCCAGTTGTTTTTGAGTAGCCGCATTTTCCTTAATGAGGTTTTCAATTCGGTTTAGGTCTATTTGTGCGACTTGTAATTGTTGTTTAAGTACTTCTCGTTGAGACAGTACGTTTCGCGATTTTGAAAAGATGGTATTTTTAGAGGCAGAAAGCTGATCTCGTTTTAAGGATAATTGAATCGTATCGATTACCCCGACCACTTTGTTTTCTTCAAGTACATTTCCCTCTTCTACATCAAAAAATAGGAGTTTCCCATTGGCCTCTGCAGAAATCGTGGTTTCCGTAGCTTCAAAATTACCATATCCGTCTGCTTTTTCGCCAGTACCATTGCAGGACAGAAGAGTAGCAAGTAAGATTATAAATAGTATTGTGTGTATGTGTTTCATAATTTTCACTTAAAAGTAATTTTAGTTGTTGCTCATTCCATAGGTCCCCTTCGTAATCTGATATTGTATTTGCTTCAAAAGTAGTTGGGTTTTATGCAAGGCTAGATTACTTTTTGCTTCATACAAATCCGTAAAATCGGTAATGAATGTCGATGAAGTAATAACCCCATTATTCAATTGTGATTCGGCTGATTTTACCATTTTGTCCCGCAACGGAATAATGGCTTCATCATAAGAAATGAGTTCTCCCAACTTATCGATTTCTGACTTTAGATTCGTAAGCTCTAGATTGGTGTTCAGTTCAAAGGTTTCCTTTTGAGTGTCGATAATATCCTTATTTATTTGAAGGGATTGTTTTTGAGTTTTGGTCTTGTTCCAGTCTAAAACGTTCCAATTCAACCGTAATCCTGTGATATAAAAAGGATTGAAAGAATTGTCAAGCATGTTTAGTCCGGGATTACCATAACCACCTTGTACAAAAGCGTTTAGCCGAGGATACTTTGATTTTGAAAGTAATGCTGTGGAAAGTTCGACTTGTTCTTTTTGAAGGTCAAAAAGTATAAGCTCGGGTCTATGAGACTCCACCTCAACACCCATAAACACCTTAGGGCGATCTAAAGTATAATTTATATTGAGTTGCTTGCCTATTAGAAGCGACAACCTTTCGAGTAAGCCTAATGTAGAGTAATCAAGTTCAGCGTAATGCTGTTTTATTTTTAGCAGTTCCACTTCCAAGGCATCCGCTGAAGCTGGTAAAAGCATTCCAAATTTTACACCTGAATTCACTTCGTCTAGCCGTGTTTGTAATTGTTTTTCTTTGGCTTCCAACAAATTCCGATTTTCCTGTAAAAGCAAAACCGATAGGTATAGTTGATTTACCTGATTCTTGAGTCCATATAGATTCACTTCCACTTCCTGTTGACCTACTTTAGCCTTGACCTCTGTTACTTTTGCTGAGGCGTTTATCAACCCACCGTTATAAATCAATTGATTGACATCCAAAGTCGCGCGGTACTGATCGTTATTAGGTGGTTCTACAGTTACATTTGGAATTTGTATGGGTAAACTAGTCACATCCGATTGATAGGTGGCCTGGGCATTAACATCCAGTTTGGGTAGTTTGCCCTTATTCATAGCCTCGATATCCAAACGAGACTGCTCGTCTAACAGAATGGATTGTTTGGCCAACGGATAGTTATTGGTTACAAGAGTAAAACACTCGTCCAACGTAATCGTTTGCTGCGCCATAGCGAGAAAGGGTATAAATAATGCCCCTAAAATCCAAAATCTTTTCATTTTACGGATTTATTAGTTTACCAAAGTTCACCATTGCGATATGCTTTCCTATGATCTGTATCATGCCTTTATTGAGTTAATCATCAGTTCGGGGATCAGTTTCTTTCGTTCTTCCATCATAGTATTGAAAGAAGCTTTATCGATTTTAAGAATTCCTTTTACCAATCCAGCCCCCACAAAAGGGAAAGCACAGAGTGAAAAAAGGTTCAGTAAAAGTTGCTTAGGGGCAATGGGCTTTAGTATGCCTTGTTTTACTTCTTTGGCAATTTGTTTTTCGAGCAACACAGGATTTGGTACGGAATGTGTGCTGAAAAAAGTCATAGCAAAATCTGGATTAATATTTATTTCCTGTATAAGAAAAGTGGGCAGATAGGGATTCTCAATTACAAAGGATATATAGCTATCGGCAAAGTCCCTTATTTTTTCAAAAACCGTACGTTCTGAATTAAATATACTATTGATGTGCGGGGCAAACTTTTGAAAAGCCTGCATAAAAACAGCTTCGAACAATAGTTGCTTGTTTCGGTAATAGTAATGCAACATCGCCTTATTGATTTTAGCTTCGTCTGCAATTTCCTGCATTCTTGCACCTGCCATTCCCTTCTTTTGGAAAACGGAGATTGCTGCATTCAAAATATTCTGTTCTGTACTAGAATCTTTCATTAACTAAATAGTTTAACCAAATGGTTAGTAAATTTACAAAAAAAAACCATACTTCAAAATGTACTGGTAAAAAACACCCTTTCGAAGCTGCTTTTTCTCAAACTGAAAAACGGCTTCAATAAAAGTGATGGTATATGCTCTTTATTCTAAAAGCTTCCATAACGTTTCGGTTTCTTAAGCCTAAGCCAAATGTAATCAAGACAAAATAGGCCTAATACAACCCTTGTAAGTCAAAGAGGAAATACTAAAAAAAATGCCCAATGTGACAAAAGTCACATTCTAACGTGTTTAGGCATTCTAACTTTGCAGCATGAAGCTGTCAGATTTAGCCATATCAGTCCTATTTTTAGTCATTACCATGGCAAATAGCCTTAAGGTAACGGCTACATTTGGGTATTATGCGCTATTTACAGAAGACTTTATAGAACGTTTTTGTGAAAATAAGGATAAACCAATGCTGCAGTGTGATGGTAAATGTGAACTATCCAAAATGCTGTTGCAGGAAGCCGATGATGATCAAATGCCCATTAATTTAGAGCTACTAAAAAACGAGTCCATACTTTTTTTAGCTGCAATGTTTAAAGTTGATATTATCGAATTCCCTACATCCTCACTAGCTGATTTGTATTATATGGATTACTATACTTTTGATTTTTCTGATAACATGATACACCCTCCAAGGGTTTAGAATTTTTCTTCCATCCCTTATAATTCATCATACTACGTAAAAAACGTAGAAGATGATCTCATGTATAATTTAAAGATTTTAAGATGTATCTAAAATACCTATGGGTGTCTTTAGCATTGCTAATTGGACACTGCAGCAACGCACAAAATTTTAAAGGTCAGATTGTTACTAATAAAGACAAGGAGCCTTTGGCTGGAGCTCATATACTAGCAAAAAACGGAGGGTCTACCTATTCCGACAGTAGTGGATATTTTGAATTGAAACTTCCCTCAGAAGGCACAACGGTAACCTTCTCCTTTGTAGGCTATAAGACCTTGGAACAAGCCGTAACTCCAAATGGTGACTACCTTATTATAAAAATGGTAGAAGCTCCTATTTCCATAGATGGCGTTATGGTTACAGGCAATAGTAAAATCGACCCTGTGCTAACGATGGAAACCAATGACTATACAAAGAAAATTGTGCAACCCAGAAATGTTGCTGATCTTTTTAATGATGTGAATGGTTTCTCACTAATCAAACGTGGTAACTATGCCATTGACCCGAGTTTTAGGGCCTCTCAATATGAACAATTAAATGTGCAGTTTGATGGAGGCACAAAGGCCATGCATGCATGCCCTAACCGGATGGACCCAATAACAACTCATGTGATTCCTGAAGAGATAGAGAAAATAGAAATCATTAAAGGTCCCTATACAGTCCGCTATGGTGCAACTTTTGGGGGTATCGTGAATATGGTGACCAAAAAACCCACTGCCGAAGATTATGGACTACATGGTAGCGTAGATGCTGGTTATGAAAGTAACGGCGGTTCGATAGTATCCATGGCGCGCTTGCAACAAGCTACAGAGAAATACGATATAGTTGGTAACATAGGATTTCGTGATTTTGGTAATTACGAAGATGGCGATGGCACGGAAATCCCTTCTTCTTTCCGTAGTCTGGATTATGGAATAAAGGCTGGATATAATTTTTCACAAAAACAACGTCTTCAGGCACATTGGAGACAATCGTATGGACGGGATGTACTGCATGCAGGACTGCCTATGGATACAGAAGAAGATAACAGCAGTATCCTTTCGGTAGATTATAAGTTGAAAGGACTGAACGGATTACTAGCCGAAATGGATACCAAAGTATATTATAGCTATGTTGACCATATTATGACAAATACAAGGAGACCAAGCTTTATGATGACGGAGGCCATTTCTGCTATTGATGCCGTTACCGCAGGTGGAAAAGTAGAACTTAAATTAAAACCAAGTGAGAAGTTAGTGCTGTACACGGGTGTAGATGTTTTACATATAGCCCGTGACGGTGATCGAACCCGTTTGGTAAAACGCAATGGTATGGGGCCTTTACCAACACCAAGGGAGTTTGTAGATAAGGTATGGCAAGATTCCTATATCAACGATATTGGTGTTTTCGTCGAAAGCAAATACCCCTTATCCAACAATACGATGTTGACAACTGGTGCACGCTATGATAACGTAACTTCAGAAATTAAAGACCCAGAAGCAGATTTTGCAGCCTTGTATCCCGATTTGGATAAACGCACCGAGCATAATTTTAGTGGTACGGCATCTGTTAAATACGCACCAACCACGAAGTTTATTATGGAATTGGCCTATGGTAGAGGCGTTCGCTCTGCTAATATGATTGAGCGGGTTATCAATCATTTTAACGTAGGACAAGATGCTTTTGAATATATTGGAAATCCCAATTTAGACGCCGAAGTAAACAATCAATTTGAAGTTGGTTTTAAAGGAAGGTTACCCTTGTCAAATACCAACTCGGACATGTTTAACTACGGAACTTCCTTTTATTATTCCTTCTACGAAAACTATATCGTAGCCTTGATAGATGAAAGCCAGACCCGAAAATTCATGCCTACTGTAGCACCTGTGAACCCAAAAGTGTTCCAAAATCTGGACAAAGCATACAAAACCGGATTTGAAATTATGGCTGGGATAGATTTTTTGAACAACTTTAATTTTACTACAGAATTAGCCTATGTATACGCCAAAAATCAAGATCTAAACGAATCCTTACCATTGGTGCCGCCATTAACAACGCGCTTAAAACTTGGTTTTGAAAAAGAAAAATTCTGGATAAACGCCAATTACACCTTAACTTCTGAACAGGATAATATTTCGCCTTCATTCGGAGAGCAAGTAACACCTAGTTATGAAGTTTTGGATTTGCGTTTAGGCGTAGTTCCATTCAAAAATTTGACATTGGGTGTAGCTGCATTAAATGTGTTTGACAAGACCTATAGCAACCACCTCAATTTTGCCTTTAATAATCAGGCAGATTTTGGTAGGGTGCCGATTAATGACCCAGGAAGAAATTTATCTGCATTTGTTCAGTATCAGTTTTAAACAAAAATAAAAGGGGGCAAAAGCCCCCTTTTATTTTTTAATGTTATGAATCGAATTAAGCAAAAACTTAACTTTAGAACATTGAACGTGCTCTCTTTTTACTTCCACTATAATTTCCTTAAATTTAAGTAATTTCTCCTTACTTAGAACAACTTGATGCTTACAACATTAAGCTTTTATAATTTTTGAAATTTAATATTATAATCAAAAATCCAATTTACTGGGCATTAATAGAAGTTATTCATGTATTTCAAGTATGTGATTTTTTTAAACAATCGTAAAATACCTGACCAATCTAATCCTTGTAGGCAGATAACATCCATACCAATTTTTCTTGTTGCACTATGTAATCGCTCATTTGAGAAACCGTACCCTCATCATTAGCTTCTGAGGCAATGCTAAGGATTGCCCTTTCTTTTTTAAGTAGAATTGACAAGTTATCAAGAATAGCATCAACGGCTCTATCCCCATCAACTACATTTTCAGTGGCTTTGATTTCTGAATGATCCATATATTTTGAGAAGGTATGAATAGGAGTAGCACTTAATGTCAAAACCCGCTCCGCAATCTCATCCACCTTTATTAAAGCGTCATTATAAAGTTCTTCAAATTTCAGATGTAGCTCAAAAAATTTCCTCCCCTTTATATTCCAATGAAATCCTCTGAGGTTCATATAAAACAATTGATAATTCGACAGCAAATCATTTAAATGATTTGCAATTTCCATGGTACTTTCCTTATTTAATCCAATATTGGATAGCTTTGAATTTTTCATTTTATCTTATTTAAAATTAGTTACGTTTTCACTAAGGTCAAATACCTTAGCTTCCTTTATTTTGATTGAAATAATACTAGACCCAGCTGCACTTTAATAGCCCAATCACAAAGATAGGCTTATCCATAGCGATGTCCTTAATTGAATGCCGGAGCTTGTTCAACGGTATGTTAATAAGCTTCCTTTGGAGTAAAAATGAATCCCAACCATGTTTCAATTCTGTCGACTTCGTTCCACACCATTATATTTATAACATTGGGTAAAGGATTTTGAGGAATAAAAAATGTTTGATATCCGTTCCGATTTGTATTCATCGGAATGGATACCATATATTTAAATAGATTTTTTTGCAAGATACCAATCCACTTTTTCAAGGGAATCATCTTCTAATCTCGCATTAAGCTCGTCCAATGTTTTAGGAGGTGAGACTATTACTTTATCTCCCCTTTTCCAATCCAAAGGCATAGCAACTTTATACTTATCCGAAGTTTGCAAAGCATCTAAGGCTCTAAGTATCTCGTCCATATTCCTACCAACATTTAGCGGATAGTACATTACCAACCGTATTTTTTTATTTGGATCAATAAAAAATACTGCTCTTACGGCCGATGTCTCACTTTCATTAGGTTGCAGCATACCGTATAATTTAGAGACTTTCATATCAATGTCTGCAATGATTGGAAAATCGAAGTAAACCCCTGTATTTTCCCGTACATTTTGCACCCAACCTAAATGGGCATGAACGCTATCTATGCTTAAACCCAATAATTCAGTATTCAACGCATCGAACTCATTTTTACGTGTAGCAAATCCACTCATTTCAGTCGTACATACAGGCGTAAAATCGGCAGGATGCGAAAACATCACTACCCATTTATCCTTTGCAAACTCAGACATTTTGATTTTACCCTTGGTAGTTACCGCCTCAAAATCTGGCGCTTGATCTCCGATTCTTGGCATACTAATAATTTGTTCTTGTTGTAGATTTTCGTTGTTCATGATATTGTTTTTTCTTATCGTTTTAAATATTATGATAAAATTAAACTATAACCAAGACCCTATCTGTAACAAGGGTTACACTAGTTCTATTTTACAATTTTTTAACAATACAGATAGCTTAATCAGCCCAGTCGTCCAACAAACTGTATGACCGATGCTTCGCCTTGATGGTATTCCCCTTCTTTTAAATACAAAGTCATTTCTTCAAGAAAGTCGAACTTCAAATCATTAAATTCAGCTTGTATTTCACTTAAGGAAAAAAGCATTTCCTCTTTTTTAGGACCAC
>CAZMUV010000098.1:0-11897 GCA_964569345.1 uncultured Maribacter sp.
GCTAGCTCCAAGTCCTTGTTCATGTCATTAGTAACTGGCACAGAATCCTTTAGGGCTGTAAATTTCTGCACGCGTTCCATTTCGTCTTCATCACCAGAAAAATAAGGAAATACGTCCATAATAGGAGATTCTGAGATGGCAGGTATGGTATATTCACCCAGCGTATCTTTCATTATACCGTTCGTATTATCGTAGGCTTCCTTTACATCATTGGCCTGTACCAATAAATATAAATTTGTTTTACGCTCTTTACCACTTTCCTCATCAAAAGCGATTAAGGACACTCTAGATTTAAACCATCTGTCAGAATTTTCGAATGGATGTATTTCAGCGTAATTAGCTACCTTAATATTCGTGATTTTGATTTCATCACTATCGCTTAAATAGGCCGACATCTCTTGGGTAATTCTACTTTCGGCCTCGGTATAGGAAATTGCATCTACTAAAAAAGGTTCTGTCTTTACCTTTGCCACACCTGACGCTTCATCAATTTTTCTGTATTTTACCTTACATTCATACCACGTAGCACTCATATCTATCTATTTTTAAGATGCCAAATATAGGGGTTAGCTGCAGTTCTGAATCTTAAAATTGAGAATAGATATTCACATTTTCACGATGGTTTTTATACTTCTTTTAACATGAGGAAGTTAGACATGCTCACAGGTTGATTGGTATCTATAAACGTTCAGTTTACCCAAAATTTTAAAGATTCTTCATCTTCAACTTTTGTTGATATATGTAATTCAATTATGGAAATCAAATTAGAACAAAGTGTCTAATTGCAGTCCTTGGTCTTGCAACATATACTGTTCAATTCTAGTGAATAAATTGGGATTATAAAAGCCTCAGATAGGAGGGAAGCGAAGTATTTAGGTTCATACCCAGGTAAAACAAAATCAATGATTTTTTTGTAATTCGTAATAAACTGGGACAAAATCATATTCCTAAAAATAAATACCTAAATTTTTACTACTTTAAAGCTTTGGCTGTAGAATTCCGTTAACATCCTATGCCTTAATTTTTAATCTAGAATTCCTAAGATGAAAACATACCCCAGTATATTCAATGATGTAATTGGTCCGGTAATGCGTGGGCCCTCAAGTTCCCATTGTGCAGCTTCTTTGCGTTTTGGTAGGATGTGCCTCGATTTAATGGATGGTGATATCCAAGAAGTTTATATTGAGTTTGACCCGAATGGTTCTCTGGCCACCACACACAAAGGTCAAGGATCGGATATGGGTTTGTTTGGCGGTTTTATGGGATGGGAAGCAGACGAGGAACGCTTACCAAATTATTTACAGGCCATTGATGATGCTGGTATTAAAATTAAAATAGATATTCATCCTATTGGCGCTACGCACCCTAATACCTATAAGCTCACCCTAAAGAATGCAAAAGAAATCCGAGAAGTAACCGCCATTTCAACTGGGGGAGGTATGATAGAAGTTATTGAAATTGATGGGGCATCGGTTTCTATGGCTGGTGATTATTTTCAAACCTTAGTTTATTGCAAGTCACCTGGTACAATAGTTAACCATATCGAACAAGTTTTTACTTGTGACGAGATTACATTACGTACTGGAAGGTCTTCATTCATAGAAATAAAATCCAATCAATTTATCACCACGAAACTAGAGGCATCGCTTTTAGAAATGGAAGAAGTGCTTTTCATCAAAAAAATGAATCCCGTACTTCCGGTGATGGCACGTAAGAATCTTGAAGTTCCTTTTATTACCTGTAATGAAATGCTTGATTATAATGAGGACAAGAATCTTGAATTATGGGAGTTGGCCGTTGCCTATGAAAGTATGCGTGGTGCTATTTCTAAAGATTTGGTTTTTGAAAAGATGCGCTCCATTTTAAAAATCATGCAGAATGCGATTGACCTTGGTTTAAAAGGGACGAAGTATACCGACCGTATTCTTGGTCCGCAATCGGTCACCTTTCAGGAGCGAATGGATGGAAAAAAATTAGTGGAAGGAGATGTACTGAATCAAGTAATTTTATACACGTCTGCCATGATGGAAGTCAAAAGTTCTATGGGCGTAATTGTTGCTGCACCTACAGCAGGATCTTGTGGAGCCTTACCTGGTGCTATTATTGGTATTGGTAAAACATTGGAGCTTTCAGAAGACGACATGGTTAAAGCATTATTAGCTGCAGGAATTATAGGAGTTTTCATTGCCGCACATGCTACTTTTGCTGCGGAGGTAGGAGGTTGTATGGCCGAATGTGGATCAGCATCCGGTATGGCGGCGGCAGGTATTGTTTCCTTAAAAAAAGGGACTTTAGACCAATCCCTTTCAGCCGCTTCGATGGCATTGCAGTCATGCTTGGGTATGATTTGCGATATGATTGCAGATCGAGTAGAGGCACCATGCCTTAACAGAAATGTGATGGCAGCTACCAATGCAATTTCCTGTGCGAATATGGCCTTGTCAGACTATAATCATTTAATACCTTTAGACGAAGTGGTAGAGACGATGAAACGTGTAGGCGATGCTTTACCTAATGAACTTTGTTGTACTGGCCTAGGAGGTCTTGCAATTACAAAGACTGCAAAGGAAATAGAAGCCAAACTGGCCAATGGGGAACGCACTAGCAATAAGACTTTTTTTAAGGTATGCTAGTTAGGGATATTTCTTTGGTAATATCCACTTTAGAGGATTGAAGATTTGCGGACTTCTTAATATCTATTTAAACGAACTATGATTACAATACTATGGATCACATTAGCAGGTCTTGCGATCTGGTTTGCTATTGTTTTAACCAGGGACTTTCTTGCTCATAGAAATGAATTGGAGGATAGTAGTTGGCTAAAAACTTCTATTATTGGTTTTGTAGTTAATTTTTTTGATGTTCTTGGCATCGGGGCATTTGCACCTCAAACAGCCCTTCTTAAGTTCACAAAGCAAACAACCGATAAGTTTATTCCAGGAACCATGAACGTAGCGAATACACTTCCTGTGTTATTTCAGGCATTGGTTTTCATCACGATTATAGAAGTAGAACCAATTACCTTGGTGCTGATGTTCTTATCGGCCGCCTTGGGTGCCGTTTTTGGTGCCGGAGTGGTTGCTAAAATGTCTGAAAACAAGATTCGGTTAGTAATGGGTTTCGCCCTACTGGTTACCGCATTTTTCATGTTAGCAACCAGTATGGAATGGATACAGGGAGGAGGCCAAGCTATTGGACTTACGGGTGTTAAATTAGCCATTGCCGTAATCGCCAATTTTGGATTGGGTGCTTTGATGACCGCAGGGATTGGATTATACGCACCATGTATGGCCCTTGTCTTTGCTTTAGGAATGTCGCCCGAAGTCGCTTTCCCCATTATGATGGGGTCCTGTGCTTTTTTGATGCCCCCGGCTTCGGTCCGATTTATCCGTGAAAAAGCATATAACAGAAAGGCGGCCGTTGCCATGGCAATTCCCGGAATTGTAGCGGTAGGTCTTGCGGCTTTTGTAGTGAAGTCATTACCGCTAGACGTACTTAGATGGGTAGTGATTGTTGTTATTCTCTGCACTTCTGGAGTGATGCTGCATGCGGGATTTACAAAAAAGTAACTTTTATAGGACAGCTATCTTTTCTATCCTTTTTTAAAATCAGCCTCCATAAGCACTAAATAATTTGGATCAAGTATTAGTTTTTCCGGTATGAAGTCAACGGAAAATCGAATGGTATTCGACTTTTTATCTAGCTGTATCGTTTTTATAAATTCCTCTTCTTTTTCTGCTCCATACACAGCTACCTCTAAGGGCATTTCAAAGAAACTACCATCCTTCTGTACTTGGTCAAGAGCAATCACAACTTCTTGCTTGTTCTTATCAAACTGCCATGTTCCCTTATATTTTAAAGTACCTGGCTGGTAAAGCCATTGTTGAAAAAAAGAGTCTAAATTGGTACCGGAAGCTACTTCCATTTCACGTTGAAAATCTGCCGTGGTGGCGTTGATATCTTTATATTTCTTATAGTATGTTTTAATTCCCTTCCAAAACACCTCGGTACCAAGAACCCCACGTAACATATGAAGAACCCAGCTCCCTTTTTGATAGGTTTGTATGGAAACTACCTTGGACATATCGGTAAGATTATCATGTACAATACGATAGTCAGGATTTTTAGTATAAAAATCATCCACGGTTTTTTTACTTTTCTTAAGTCCCTCCAAAAAGGCGTCTCTACCATATTGATGTTCTATAAAGAGTAGGGTAAAATAGGTAGCGAAACCTTCACTCAACCACACATCGTCCCAATCGTGTTCTGTTACGGCATTTCCAAACCATTGATGGGCCACTTCGTGGATGACTACATTCCGCCAGCGTTCGTTTCTATTACCAACTACGGAATTTTCACTGTAAAGAATAGCAGAGGCAGCTTCCATACCGCCACTTACGCTGTTGGACTGGATATTAGCCAATTTTTCATAGGAAAAAGGTCCAATATGGTTACTATAAAAGGCTAAGGCGCTTTTCGTTGGAATGGCAAAATCATAAAACCCGGCCACCCTATCTTGTGGATACACCCATGTCTCTATTGATTTCCCATCAAATTTATCTACATATTGTACGGCAAACTCGGCAACACCCAACACATACAACCAACTTGCTATGGGAACAGATTGCTTCCAATGTGTAAGTCGTTCGCTATTAGGTAAATTGATTTCCTCAACTTTTAAACCATTAGAAACAACCTGATAGTGGTCTGGTGCGGTAACTATAAATTCGCATGTTGCCTTGTCATAGGGGTGATCAATGGTAGCCAACCAGTTCCTACCTTTATTAGGCCAGTTATCACTAAAAAAAGTTCGGTCGCCATATTTATTACTTGCAATTTTAAGGCCGGTAGCTGGTACACCTTTATACATAACAGTATAAATACTGTGTTGGTCTAATGTGGATGGTGCAGGTAGTTCAATTGTCAAAACATCATTTTCATGCGTAAATGCCAAGTTTTTACCTTCGGATATAACTTTGCTAACGACCATACCTTTATTTTCAAGTTTATCTGAAGCCTGCACTAAATCTAGTCGTAAACTTGTTTCGCCGGCTGCCAAGTAGCGTATGTCAATAGTCTCCTCACAGCTAATTTCATCTGTAGTATCCGATACTTTAATGTTGAATCGATAGTTTAGGGCATCGATATTCGGATTCTTTGGATAGGGGTCCGAAAATGGCATTGCCATCAAACTGTATATTGGAAAAAGTAGTAGCAGTAAAATACGGATTTGCATACGGAAGCGATTTATGATGAACTTAAAATTCAGTTTCTAGTTTTTGAGCGGTAGATTGTTGGCTGGGTGAAATTCTATTAGTCCCTTTTCTTTGATGGTTTTTTCAATAGCTTCTATCGAAGAAGGAACAAAAGCACTTAAATTTTCAACCCCATCTTCGGTCACTAATGCCATATCTTCAATTCGGATGTACAGGCGCTCCTCGGATATCCAGATCATGGGGTCTATGGTAAAGACCATACCTGCTCGTAATGGAACACGATGAACGATACCTACATCATGAACCGCCATACCTACAGGGTGCTGAAAATGACCCCTAAATTTAACACCCGCCTGTACCGCTTTTAAGTAATGTGGTTTGAAAAAATCTTTATCTTTCAGATAGGCTTTCATGTCGGCAGCAGCCAAATCAAGTACTTCATCTGAGGTTACACCAGGTTTTATATACTTAAAAAGAGCATCTCGGTAGGCTTCAATATAAGTATATAGTGCAGTTTGAGCTTTGTCGAACTTTCCATTAACGGGCCATATTCGGGTGACATCACTGGTATAATACCGATAATCCGGTGCATAGTCCATTAAGACCAAATCACCTGCGTTTAGGACATCCGTTTTATGAAAATAATGTCCCATATAGGCGTTGGTGCCTCCCCCGATAATAGAAGCATAGCCATCGCCTCTGGCTCCATTTAAGTGGAAAACGTATTTGGCTGCAGCATCAAGCTGATATTCATAAACACCTGGTGTAGTAGATCGCATTGCTTCCATAATGCCCAGCCCAGCAATTTGTGTGGCTTTTCGTATCAGTGCAATTTCTTCTTTACTTTTAATCAAACGCATCTCATCTAATATCGGAGAAAGGTCACGAATTATGAATTGCGGGAATTGGGAGTTTATTTTATTAACAAAGAGGGACTCTTTCGTAACATTGGCGTCCCAAGGGTCTGCCGCGGCACGTGCCTGACCATATAAAAGCTCATCTCTACTATCGTTTCCTGTTTCAGCCGGACTTAATGGGGTGTATAAGAAAGGTGCATTTGCTTTTATCAAACCGGTTCTTAGTAAATCGGATGATAAGAACTCATATCCTTTTACGTTATCAACCCCAGTTAGTTTTTTTACCAAAACTTCATCTTCCGCAGATAATATTTTTCCTTGCCCGTTTTCTCTGCCTTCATCACGGTGCGGGAGGTATAAAACCGTTTGTTTATTTTTTCCGTTCAAAAGAAGATAGGCATGGTCGCTTTCTAAGCCTGTTAGGTAGTAGAAGGTATTTGATTGACGAAAAACGCTAAACCCAGACCGACCGCCTGTCCCTTGAATAAGTGCTATGGCATTGTTTCCAATAGATTCTAAAATATTGGTTCTACGTTCGTTAAAATTTTCAATGGAGAAATCGGTTTGGTAGTGATGCTTGTCTTGAGAAACAGTAGGTGAAGCTGAAAAAAAAAGCAAGAACAGCGCAAATATTCTGATTGTATGTATCATAGCGTTGTGTTTTTTATTGTAAGCTGGTTTTATTGAAAATTTGCTGGTTTACTAATATACTATAAAATGGTTTTTTAAATACTGCAGTAGAATTAAGTATAGGCTAGGAAAAGCTAATTTTAAAATATCGTTCTTATTTATTCAAACGTATGACGTTGCTCATTTGTTGATGGTGCCATCAGTAATTGGTTAAATGTTCTTATACTATCAAAGTTTTGAGTAATTTCCTCAGTGACAGCAATTCCAGAAATACCTGTTTTTAATAAGGCAATTATATCTTCTGTGGTTATACCTCCAATACCAATAATTGGTGTTTCGGTTTTTAAAGCTTCGATAATTAGGGTGTAACCGTTTAAACCTAAAACCGCAGGAATAGTATTTTTAGTTATAGCAGTGCGAAAGGGACCTAAAGTAATATAATCGACTTGTTTAGCTAGTAATGCTTCGCAATCTTGCAGGGTATTTGCAGTAGCGCCAATCGTTTGCCATGTGTATAGCTGTTTTCTGGCTAGTGTGGGGCAGGGGTCTGTTTTTTCTAAATGTACTCCATCTGCTTTTACCTCTTTTGCGACTTTATAAAAATTATTTATAATTAATTTAGTTTGAAAATGAGAAGTTATTTCTCTTGCTTCAATCGCTAGTTTTAAAAATTTCTTTTCTGAAATATTGCTAAATTTCAATTGTACTAATTCTATACCGGATGTACATGCTTTCTGTATATTTTCCAGAAGCTCTTTAGGGGTATTACCCTTCGGGACATAGTGTAGTTTCGGTATATTCATATTTTTAGCTTTATATACATCTTCATATTATATGGCGCTGTTCATAGGTTTACCTCACCTATAAAGTATCCAGTAAATATGAAAATTAATTAATTATTCAAAAACACGCCTCCAATATCTGGCCATGGTCTCCCTAAGATGTAAGGAGGTGTTTTCACGCTCATTTATACTATGTGATCGCATGGGATAAGACATCATGTCGAACATTTTATTGTGCTTAATGAGTTCATTGGCCAATCGCTCAAAACTCTGATAATGCACATTATCATCTGCTGTACCATGCATAATCATTAGGTTGCCTTTTAGATTTTTAGCGTGCGTAATAGGTGATCCTGCAATGTAATTCGCTTCATTATCCTCTAATAAACCCATATATCGTTCTTGATAAATATTGTCATAGAGCCGTTGGTCAGAAACAAAGGATACTGCCAAGCCTGACTTATATAGCTCAGGGTATCTAAACAAACAATTCATGGTCATTTGACCACCTCCGCTCCAACCCCAAATACCAACTTTATTCCTATCTATAAAATCGTATTTTTTGAACAATTCTTTTGCTGCTAACATTTGATCTTTTGCTGCTAGAATTCCTATTTGGCCATATATAGATTTCCTCCAATCCCTTCCTCTAGGGGTGCGTGTTCCTCTATTGTCAATACTAACTACAACATAACCTTGTTGTGCTAAATAGTGATGCCATAAATCGCCACCTTGCCATGCGTCTTGTACTGTAGCCCCTGCCGGTTCGCCGTAGACATAAAAGATAATTGGATATTTTTTTACAGAATCAAAATCAGTAGGTTTTATTACCCAAGCATCTAAAACCACATCTCCAATATCGATTTTAATGAACTCCTTAGGTGTTAAACTCAAGGCATTTACTTTATTCAATATTTCTTTGTTCTCTTCCAATAGTCTTAATGTCTTATGTTTTTGAAGGTTTATAAGCGTAATTTTATTTGGTGTTTTTGCATTTTGAAACGTGTGAATAGCATACTTTGCATCCGCTGAAATTTGATATGCATGTTGCCCTGCTTGTTCTGGCGGACTAACGCGTTCAGGCTCCGCACTACCATCTATTTTACTTCTGTACAAGTACCGTTGAGTGTAATTTTCAGGCGAAGCGATGTAATATACATAGCCGCCCTTTGGGTCAATACAGTTAATTTTAACCACATCTATTTTTCCCTTGGTGATGGTACTAAATTTTTTTCCATCTCGTGAGACCTTGTATAAGTGCAACCAACCATCCTTTTCGCTAGTCCACGTAAAATAGTTCTCGTTTTCCAACCACATAATATTATCATGTACGTCTAACCAAGCATCATCCTTATCCGTAAAAATGTTATCAAGGGCCATGGTATCGGTATTCCCTACCCAAACAGTATTTGTATTTTGTTTCCTATTTAGCTGTTGAATCATTACTTCATTGGAATTTGGAATAAAATCCATCCGTGCTAAATAATTATTTGTGGCATCTCCAGGAACGTCGAACCAGTTTGTTTGACCGCCTTTTGCAGGTACTACACCAACTTTAACATCAGAATTTTTAGTACCGACTTTGGGGTAGGGAAGGGGTATGGGTTTAGAATACAAAGAATCCACATTATTAATCATATAAAATGTACCAATATTTTCGGTATTTGACTGCCAGTAAGCTATTTGTTCCCCATCCGGACTCCATCTAAATCCATCCCTGCAAGACAATTCTTCTTCATACACCCAGTCAAAAGTTCCATTAATAATAGCCTCGTTACCATCAAATGTGAGCTGTGTAATTTGACCTGACGCTATGTTTTCCACATAAATATTATTGTTACTTACATAGCCAACTCGTGATGCATCCGGGGAGAATTTTGCAAACATCAGCGTAGTTCGTTCAACGGATTTTCCTAGTTGGGTTAAAGCACCGGATGCCATATCCAAAACCCAATAATCACCTCTGGTATGGTAGCGCCATACTTTCCTTGTATTGGTAAATACCAATAATTTTGAATTGTCTGCCGACCATTCATAATCCCGAACTGATAAAGGCTCTGTTTTTCCAGATGGTACTAGTTTGGTTGACGCTACTAATACAGATCGCCCCCCAGATTTAGCTTCATATCTTACAATATCACTACCACCAACATCCTTATTTTTCTCTAGCGTTGAATATCCTTTATTGTCTTTCATCCATCTGACCGGACCATATCCATTTGGGCTATAGGTTTCATTTTTAAAGACATCATCTAGCTGAATCGTTTCCTGTGACCAAGCAGAAAATGCGAGTAGTAAAACTAGAGGTGTGACAATAATACGTTTCATAGCAGTATATTTTTAGTTGATAAAGCACAATGTAGATAAAATATAGCTAAAACTAGACACTTTATAAAAACTGATACCAAATAGGAACTAAGCGAAATAATTGAAAATTTACTCATTTTAGTTAACTCAAAAGGTGATTTTTATATTTGTTAATACGATGCGCACATTTAACGTTAAAACAGCTGTTAAAGAGATTAGTTGTTCGCAACTATTAACAGAACTATTAATTAGAACCCTAAAAGAAAAATTATTAGTAGCTAATGTAGAGCTTGCGATGGTTAGCGTGTGGATGTTTGTTCCACTCTAACCTTTAGTATCAGATAAGTCAGACCCATTAAAACCATTAAAGAGCTGTCAATTATAATCATCTGATTACGGTGTGATTATCAAAATTATTCCACTAGAAGAAGTACATATGATAACATTTTTGGGTTGATTTGTAATCCCTGGATTTGCAGTTTCTTGAAAATCATAAATACGATTAGCATTTATATCATTCGGCGTTGAATAGCCATCAATATTGCCTGTTACCGTACCAATTAAACTGTTATATCAGGTTTCAAAAAGTTCACCTGAATTACTCATAGCTGGAGTAAAACCTACTTCTAGAACATCTAAACATACGGCACCATCAATATCTTGACCAGTTAAATGTTGTTGTTAGTTCCAATATGCTCTATAGCAATTCGCTGTAAAAGGTGTTACAATCCAAGAAGGAACTTAGGTGGTATTCTGTATCTTTTGTATGACTTTGTGTCTAATGTTTTACTTGTCTTTACCTTGGTAAGGGATTTCATCTAATATATATTCCAAAGCCATAATCCTAGCAGCTGTTTTCTTGTTTGCTTTAATGATTTTCCATGGTACATATTTTTGAGTATTCTTAAACATCAACTCTTTATATGTAGTGTATTCATCCCATAACGCTAAGGCCTTTTTGTCTACATCACTGAATTTCCATTTTTTGATAGGGCTCGATATAATATCTTTAAAGCGACGCTCTTGTTCATTTTTAGAAATAGAAAAGTATAGTTTCACTAAATGGATATCTGAGAGTAACATCATGCGTTCCACATCATTTACCGAATCCATAAAATTTAGATATTGTTTTCTAGTACAAAAACCGTTAACAGGTTCTACCACGGCACGGTTATACCAACTTCTATCAAAAAATACTATTTCACCTTCACGGGGAAAACGATTAATGTACCGCTGAAAATACCATTGTCCTTGTTCTACCTCATCGGGCTTTGGCAACGCTACTACACGTATTTCTCTAGGAGGCAAATGTTCTGTAATACGCCTAATGGCCCCTCCTTTACCAGCAGCATCACGACCTTCGAAAATAACTACAACCTTTTTGTTGTTTTTAACGACCCATTGTTGCAAGACAAGTAATTCTTCTTGAAGTTTACCCAAGCGTTTTTCATATTTTAGCGTTCCTATAGCTTTTTTGGCGTCTAAAGAAGATTGCCCTAACAAGGCCATCAATCCCTTCTTAGTATTTAGTAAAAGTGGTTTTTTTTCTTTTAAGGACTCTTGTACTTTGCTCATGTGTTACATGTTTAACTTAAAATCGTTACTGACTATACTTTTATCTGTTGTCTAAAAAACCGATGCACAATATTGGGGTCGGGTAGCAGGTCTGCGCAATTCGAGCCTTTTCCATCATAATCAAATTGTGATAAAACAAATTTGATGCTTTCCACGCGAGCCCGTCTTTTATTATCACTTTTTACAATAATCCAAGGACAGAAAGCGTGGTGGGTACGCGCAAACATTTGATTTTTATAATAACTATACTCTTCCCAAAGATCTTGACCTTTTTGATCGACCGGGCTGAATTTCCATTTTTTCAAAGGATTTCCAAGCCTATTATCGAATCGTTTTTTCTGTTCGTCGATAGATACAGAAAACCAAAATTTGATAATCTTGGTGTCTGATTCGTAAAGCATATGCTCAAACTCGGGCACCTGCCCCATAAAGCGCTCATATTGTTCTGGAGTGCAAAAATCCATCACAGGTTCTACAACTGCCCTGTTGTACCAACTGCGGTCAAAAAAAACAATTTCACCCGCATTAGG
>CAZMUV010000099.1:0-11853 GCA_964569345.1 uncultured Maribacter sp.
AAGGCATGATTTTTACTGATTATTACTCTGAGCAAAGTTGTACTGCAGGACGTTCTTCTTTTATTTTGGGACAAAGTGTATTAAGAACTGGCTTAAGCAAAGTGGGTATGCCAGGTGCAGAAGGAGGAATCAATGAAAAAGATCCTACCATTGCAGAAATGCTAAAACCCTTAGGATATGCGACTGGACAATTTGGGAAGAATCACCTTGGTGATCTTGACGAAATGCTACCAACGAATCACGGTTTTGATGAATTTTTCGGGAATTTATATCATTTAAATGCCGAAGAAGAACCAGAATTAGAAGATTATCCAGATCCAGCAGAATTTCCAAATTTTGCAAAAAAGTATGGCCCACGTGGGGTAATTCATTCGTATGCAGATGGTAGGGTTGAAGATACAGGCCCATTAACAAAAAAACGTATGGAAACAGTGGACGATGAAACAATTGCCGCTGCAAAAAAATTCATCAGAAATACAGTAAAAGCAGGTACACCATTTTTTGTTTGGTGGAATGGTACCCGTATGCACTTTAGAACACATGTAAAAGAATCAAAACGTGGTATTTCCGGCCAAAATGAATACGGTGATGGAATGGTTGAACACGACATGCATGTTGGAGAATTATTAGATTTGTTAGATGAATTAGGTGTTGCCGATAATACTATTGTGCAATATGGAACGGATAATGGCCCACACAAAAATACGTGGCCAGATGCCGGTGTTAACCCATTTAGAGGTGAAAAAAATACCAACTGGGAAGGTGGTTGGAGAACCCCATCAATGGTTCGCTGGCCAGGTAAAATTGAGGCTGGAGCTGTTTCAAATGAAATCATGTCTGGGATGGATTGGTTTCCAACCTATTTAGCTGCAGCTGGAAATCCAAACATCAAAGAAAATTTATTAAAAGGTATTACAGAAAATGGGCGTTCCTATAAGGTACATTTAGATGGCTATAATATGTTACCTTATTTAACAGGAAAAGAGAAAAAAGGAGCACGTAAAGAACTGTTTTATTTTTCTGATGATGGTGAATTAATGGCATTACGATATAATGATTGGAAAGTGACTTTTATGCATCAACCTGCCCAAGGAACTTTAGATACATGGTCAGCACCAATGGTGACTACAAGAATACCATGGCTTTATAATTTAAGAAGAGATCCTTACGAATTTTCTACTACAACATCTAATACGTATTGGGATTGGTACCTTGATCACGTTTACTTATTGCTGCCGGCTAGTGAATATGTAGGTAAATTTATTGGTACATTTAAGGAATTTCCTCCAAGAATGAAAGCGGCAAGTTTTAATTTAGGAGACACGATGAAAGCTTTAGAGAAAGGTTCTGGTTCTAAATAATCGTAAAAAAAACTATAATGGATTGTGTTTTAAAATACAGTCCATTGTAGTTTTTAAAATATCTATTCACCACAAAAAAAATAAAAACAATGCTTAAAAAATTACATGTATCAACTATCGTTCTCGCCATAGCTTCACTATGTTTTACGACATCCATGAATGCACAAACCGATAACGACTATCTAGAAATTGCCCGTGATGTACTAAAAGTAGAGAAAAAAGCTGCTATTGCTGATGTAATGGACCTTAGCGAAACCGAAAGTCAATCATTTTGGAATCTTTACAACGAATACCAGGGAAAACTGTACACCGTCCAAAATAAGCGCATAGACGGTATAAAGGATTTTGCGAAGAACTACGAGAATATGAACGATGAAAAATCGAACGAATTATGGGTGAAGTATATGGGGTATCAAACTGAACTTTTAAAACTTAAAAAAGGATATTACAAAAAGTTTAAAAAAATACTTCCTGCGGGTAAAGCAGTGCGCTTTTTTCAGGCCGAGAATAAGATTGAAACCCTTGTTAACGCTGAACTTGCATTAGAAATACCAATGATAGAAACCAAGTAAAAATATTGTTGCAAGAAACTACCTATTGATATTTAATCTACAAGCATAAAATTTTACTAATAAATAATCGATTAATATATTTAAAAATGAAAGCAAGATTTAGTTTAACAGCAATTGCCCTACTCCTTGTGGCTAGTGTATTTGCACAAAAGGAAAAAAAACCAAATATCCTTGTCATCTGGGGAGATGATATTGGTACTTGGAATATTAGCCACAACAACCGTGGTATGATGGGTTATAAAACACCCAACATTGATAGAATAGCTAAAGAAGGTGTAGGCTTTACAGATTATTATGCACAGCAAAGTTGTACCGCAGGTCGTGCTGCTTTTATAGGTGGAAGCGTTCCTGTTCGTTCTGGAATGACAAAAGTGGGTATGCCAGGAGCGCCAGAAGGATGGCAAAAGACCGATGTAACTATGGCAACTGTATTAAAAGGACAAGGCTATGCTACAGGTCAATTTGGTAAGAATCACCAAGGTGATCGCGATGAACATTTACCAACCATGCATGGTTTTGATGAGTTTTTTGGGAATCTTTACCACCTAAATGCTGAAGAAGAGCCAGAAAATTTTGATTATCCTGGAGATATGGTATTAAAAGATGGCAAAACGTTTAGAGAAAAATTTGGTCCGCGTGGCGTAGTTCATAGCTGGTCCGATGGCAAAGGTGGTCAACGTATTGAAGATACTGGGGCACTTACCAAGAAACGTATGGAAAACATCGATTATGAATCTGTGGCGGAAGCAAAACGATTTATCAAAGAGCAACATGACGCCGGGGAACCATCGTTTACATGGTGGAACGCAACGCGTATGCATTTTAGAACCCATGTTAAAGATGATAAGCGTAATCCTGGAAATGACGAATATACAGATGGCATGATTGAGCATGATATGCATGTTGGTGAACTATTAGATTTGCTTGATGAACTGGGGATAGCGGATAATACCATTGTGATGTATTCTACTGATAACGGTCCGCATTACAATACATGGCCAGATGCTGGAACTACTCCCTTTCATGGAGAGAAAAATAGTAACTGGGAAGGTGCATATCGTGTCCCTGCTTTTGTGCGTTGGCCAGGACATTTCCCAGCTGATGTTACCTTAAACGGTATTGTTTCTCATGAAGATTGGTTACCAACGTTTGCAGCAGCAGCAGGTAATACGGATGTTAAAGAACGATTACTCAAAGGCACCACTATTAATGGAAGAACTTATAAAAATCATTTGGATGGTTATAATCAATTGGACTACTTATCAGGTAAAGTAAAAGAGTCTCCAAGAGAAGGATTTATTTACGTTAATGATGCTGGATCAATTGCAGCATTACGATTTGGGGATTGGAAAGCTACGTTTCTAGAAAATAGAGCTAGTAAATTACAAATATGGCTAGAACCTTTTGTTGAATTGAGAGCACCATTGTTAGGAAACCTACGTCGTGACCCTTTTGAGAAAGCCTATGAAGGTTCTAATACTTATTACGATTGGTATATAGATAGAGCTTATATTCTAATCGCTATTCAGACTTATGCTTTTAATTTCCTTTCAACATTTAAAGAATTTCCAGCAAGTCAAACAGCGGGAGATTGGAGTTTAAGTGCGGTTGAAAAGCAAATTGAGAATATGACAACAAAAAGTAATTAAACTATATATATATTGAAAAAAGCAGACGTACTCGTCTGCTTTTTTGTTTTAAAAAAATAATTATGAAAAGAATAGTACTTTTTCTACTTGTCTTATTTGTTAGCGTTGCGTGTAAAGATACAGTAGACCAAAAAGAGACAATTGAAACTACGACTAGTGCAGTAGTGGACCCACTACCCTCTTGGAATGAAGGTAGTACAAAAACAGCAATAGTAAATTATGTTAATGATGTGACTACTGAGGGAAGTGAAAACTTTATACCTGTAGCAGACCGTATTTCCACCTTTGATAATGATGGAAACCTTTGGAGCGAGCAACCCGTTTATTTTCAATTGTATTTTGTTTTGGATAGAATTAAAGAAATGGCAAAACAGCATCCTGAATGGAAAAATGAACAGCCTTTTAAAGCGGTTCTAGAAAACGATATGGAAACCATAATAAAATCTGGCATGGAAGGTATTGGTCAATTGTTAATGGTAAGTCATGCTGGAAACAATACAGAAGAGTTTGATGCCATTGTAAAAGATTGGGTAAAGACGGCGAAACATCCAACAAAAAAAGTTGGTTATGACAAATTGGTGTATCAGCCCATGTTGGAATTATTAGCCTATTTAAGAGCTAATGATTTTAAAACCTATATCGTTTCAGGTGGTGGAGTAGATTTTATGCGCGCATTTGTATCTCCAGTTTATGGTATACCTTCTGAACAAATTATAGGTAGTAGAATTACAACTGAATTTGATTACAATGATGGCAATCCAAGAATTATACGGACCCCTGGTTTAGATTTTAATGACGATAAAGATGGTAAACCATTAAATATTCAAAAAATAATTGGTAAAAAACCTGTATTGGCCTCCGGAAACTCTGATGGTGACTTGCAAATGATGCAATGGGCAGCATCAAACGAGTATAAAAGCTTTATGTTATATCTTCATCATACGGATGCAGAACGCGAATGGGCCTATGATAGAGATTCTCATATAGGAAAATTAGATAAAGGTTTAGATCAAGCGAATAAAGACGGTTGGACAGTTATTGATATGGCAAAAGACTGGAAAGTGATTTACCCATTTGAATTGACAGATTAAGCCTTAAATAGTAATTGCTAGGTTAATATATTGGCGCTAGTTACACTTTTTTTTTGCCCAGTGAGTTAGCCCTATGAACTACTGAACTGACCGCCAAGTATTCTATTATGCGCTATAGCATTACAAGTAATAAAACCTAAAACCAAATGGTTCGAGATAATTCGCTATTTTGATTGTAATCAAAATAGCGAATTTCACTTTATATTTGTGTGTTCCGTACCTATGAAGCAGATATATATCATTTTACTTGTAGTGCTATTTAGTGCTAAAAAAGGAGTCGCACAGGATAGTATTGTAGATCAAGATGTTCGGGTAAACGAACAGTTCTGGCTAGATTATAATCATCCTACTATCCTCAGTGAAACCCAATCTATACGTACCCAAATTGCATACAGAACTATTGTACCAAATGTATTCAATCGCTTCCAGGCTATTTCCACCATTACGTTTAAAAACAACAAGAAAGAGCATAAAATATGGGGTCTTATCGATTCCTATCAGTTGGGTGGTGGAGCTATTTACACACAGAATAATACTACCAACGATAATTTTGAGCTACGACTTATTCAGGGGTTTAAATTCAGTATACCGACCATTAAATTAATCAATCTAAATAATTATGTGCGATTAGAAGAACGTTTTCAAAATTCTTTTGATGACGAAGGTTGGCGAAGTGGCTATCGCTTGCGGTACCAATTAGGCACCAATATTAGCTGGGCCAAACACTATTTAAGGTTTATTGAAGGCCTTTATTTCCCCATCAAGGCAGAGTTTTTTTTTAATCTTAAAAAAACCGATCGTTTTAATGATCTACTCAGGATATCTCCTGGGGTGGGATACAAATTCAAAAACAACTGGCGCTATGAGTTGTTCGTGATATTTAACCGTACCAAAAATATCACGGAAACGAACAATACATCCAGCGACTTTATTCTAAGGTTACGGATTTACAATGGCGGAAAGAAAGAACAAGCCTTAGACGAACAAATCGACTTTCAATTAGAGGATAGCAATTAGTTGTTGTTAAAATGCTTATTTTTAAGTGTCCGGTATAAAAAAATATAACGTATAGCATACCTTGGTATGGTTTAATTCTCAAGTTAATGACAAAACTCAGCAGTATTATAAAGGGTTAGAAATATTGTATTAAGCGCATCGTTTATTAACCGCTGTGAACTGTTTTCCGCAGGACTTTATGTTTTATGAAAAATCAATTAAATCTTCTACAAGGCCAGATATTTACAGTAATCGTTTCCTTGTTTATAAGTACACTGGTATCGTCACAAAATGATTCCATCAAGCTTAGAAATAACAATCTTTTGGTAGGTGAAATCAAGACCTTAAGTAAAAGTGTACTTACATTTAAGACTTCGTATAGCAAGAAAGATTTTCAAATTGACTTTGATAATGTTGTTTCGATAAATACAAATGAACTATTTGTGATACATCTGGTAGATCAAGTGCAAATTACCGGTAGCATGAAGCCCATTTCAAAGGACAGTGTTCAAATTATTGATAGAGAAGGTACTTCTTATGCTAAGGGCCTTCGAGACATTATCCAATTAGAAGGAATAGATGAAAATTTTTGGAGCCGTTTTTCGGGTGCTCTTGATGTTGGTTTTAATTTAGCCAAGACCAACAATAACAGACAACTCACCATTTCAGGATATTTAAACTATGCAAGTGAGACCTGGAACACAAAGTTCGATTATAATACGCTTTATACAGAGCAAGATAATACGGAGCGCATCGAAAGAAAAACAATGTCCTTGGTGGCACAGCACTATATAAAAGAATGGTATGTCGGTGGAAGCGCCTCCTATTTGCAAAGTTCAGAACAAGGCATCTTAAATCGCATTACCCCAGCTCTGGGTATGGGAAGGTATCTCATTGGTACTCCTAAATTATTTTGGATAGCAGGTATAGGTGTTACCTATAACATTGAAGACTTTGTAGATCAACAATTGAATAAAAAATCTACCGAATTACAACTCTTGACCCAATTTGAAATGTTCAATTTCGAAGATTTCAGTTTTTCGACCAAGGTGGTTGCTTATCCAAGCTTATCTGAAAAAGGCAGATTTCGTACAGATTACAACTTAGTAATGAAATATGATTTGCCTTTGGATTTTTATATTAAGGCCGAATTCACCTTGAATTATGATAACCAACCTGCTATTCAAGGTAATTTTACCGATTATATATTTTTTAGCGGCTTTGGATGGGAGTTATAATATTTAAAATTAAAAACTAGTACCACGCGCTATTCCATATAGCGCCATGGGCTTATGTGAGCAAACTAAAGAAATTGATTCTAATTTTAACGAGGTCTCACAGACCTTGCTAATAGTTTCTTTGGTTAGCAATAGCCTCGTATTGGATAGCCGATTCAGATGTTTTGGAATATAAAATTTTTTAAATTGATAAAGAATATGAAGCAGCGCCCCTTCCCTAGCATCCCTTTATACTAGGTATACCTCCTAATAGACAAGAGACTGATTTTACCAAGGATTTTTTTGGATAAAATGAATTAATCGATACTTTTGTTTCGAGTTTTGGGCTAAACCTATCCTTTGGCAAACAAGACGAGCACTAGTATCCCCGTTGATAGAAATTAAACTGATTATTTTGGGTAACTTAAAAGTGATGAATTAAAATCTAATGTTAGTTACGAATGCTGCAAGAAATTGGGTAATCATTCCTCATATAAATTTCGTGTAACTTTAATGCTGAAGACAAAAAATCATGAACAAATTAATATATCTACTTGCTTTCAGTCTAACACTAGGTAATGTTTTTGGGCAAGTATATACAGATAAACCAAAGCTGCTTAAAGACACCACTGCGTATACTTCGTTGCTTCCTATTTTTGGCAAAAAAGTTAAAGAGTTGGGTTTTGACCTCCCCTATTCTGCTGGACTTTCTGTGAATTATTTATGGCAAAAATCAGAAATCAGTATATCAAACGTAAATGTGGGATTCAATAATAGTCCGCTTTACGACGTTGATGAATTAATAAATTTTAATAGTACTACTGCTGAATCAAATGGCATAAATATTCGTCCAGATATCTGGGTTTTTCCATTTTTAAACGTGTACGGTATTATTGCCAATGCTAAATCTACGACGAACATAGATGTGAGTATATGGTTACCTCGTATTAATGAATCTGAAGAAATATTAAACATACAAACAAATCCAGTATTTAATACAACTACTGCCGGTTTCGGCTTTACTCCAACAGCTGGTTTTTTCGGTGGATGGATAGCCTTTGATATGAATTTCACCTGGACCGATGTTGATGCTCAGGAAAAACCAGTGTTCGCATTTGTTTTTGACCCCAGAATTGGAAAAACATTTGAACTAGCCAAACCCAATCGAAATATCTCGTTTTGGGTTGGCGCATTTCGTTTAAAAGTGAATAGAGACACTCGAGGAAATATAGCCTTAGGAGAGGTATTTCCGATACCGGAATGGGACCAAAAAATTACTTCCGCACAAGGAAAGGTAGGAGAAGCACAAATAGAATTAGATACCTGGTGGGAAGATTTGTCCCCTGTAGAACAACGAAATCCGGTAAACATTGTAAAACGTGAAGGCAATCAAAAGAAACTTAATTTAGCCTCCACTTTTTTAAACGCTGCGGAAAATGCCGTGGATACAGCGGATAGCTCCACCTTACAATACACCTTGGACAAGAAGCAGAAAAGTATGTGGAACTTTGTGGTAGGAAGCCAGTTTCAACTAAATAAGAGTTGGATGATACGAGCCGAATACGGTTATGCTTCAGGCCGAGAGCAGGTCTTTTGTGGTCTACAGTACCGGTTTGATTTATAAAACCTGTATTGTTTTGAAGTATGAACGAGCCTAAACAATCGCCATGTTTCTGGTATTATTTCAGAAAAATGGGATACTTATGAAAGGATAAAAAGTTGTTTTTAAAAATTTATATTTGTAGGATACTTCCATAGCAATTTCAGTAATCGTTTTGCGATAGGACCAGTGATTTTAACACCGTAAAATCAGCTAAAGAGTTATTTTTAATAACTTGAAATAATTTATAATCAAAAAATCAACATGTCAGATAACAGTTCTACAAGACAATTAAAAGTATTAAAAAAACTAGAAATATTTTTCAGACCCAGATTCTTGGCGCTAATCGTGTCCATGTTATTAATGGTAAGCGGTATATTAGCTATTGTTATAGGTGCCAAAAAATTGGTTAGTGCAGTTCTCATAATTGCCGGTTTTCATGAAGGAAAACCAGGAGTTTATCTAATAGAATCTGTGGACACTTTTCTTTTTTCGCTTGTCATTTTAATTTTAGCAGGGGGTATTTTTAAATTATTTGTTGGGGATAAAAAAACGTTAGAGGACAATATCGTTTTTTCCAAAATTAATAACTTCATGGACTTAAAAATTCTGCTATGGGAGACCTTATTGTTAACAATGACGGTCTGGTGTTCCTTAGGCTTCTTCTTGAAGCCGAATAGATTATCATATGAACTTTTAATTTTACCGGTAAGTATTGTCCTCCTTGCTATCGCACTTAAGCTAATTAAAGGAAACAACCATCATTAACTCAAAGGTTTCAAACATTTTTAAAAACGCTTTATTTTCCATTCTTTTAATGGGTTATCTCGGTTGTGCACAACAGGGTAATTATAGGTTTAACAATTTTGGTAACCGAACCATTCTACTAGCTGGGAACGTCACCGGAAGTGTTGAAGATTTTGGTTTAGCCTATTACAATCCTGCTCGATTGACAGAAGTAAAGACAAATGGCTTTGCCTTTAATGCCAAAGCTTATGAATATGGTACGTATAAACTAAAAAATGCAGTTGACGAAAACTCCGCTCCCAAAGATTCTCAGTTTAGCGCCATACCCTCTACCGCTGCAGGTACGTTTAGTCTCTTTGGGAGTCGATTTGCTTATTCCTTGTTTACCAAATACTCGACCAGAGCCCGGCTTACGTATCGCACGGACATCATAGAAGATGATATAATTTCGCAGTTACCCGGACAAGAAAGCTATATCATAGATTTTGCACTTAATAACGTGTTAAATGAGCAGCTCATTGGTCTTACATGGGCACATGCCATAAATGAAAAGTTTAGTCTAGGAATTTCGGTTTTTGGATCAATATACAAACAGGAAGGCGGAACAAATTTAGAATATACCTTGCAGGCCGAAGATAATCGTGTAGCTTATTATCGAAATCGTCCTAATTTTAGACAAGAGTCTTATGGCCTTTTAGTAAAGGTCGGAGCAAGCTACCACTTTCCTAAGTTTGATTTTGGGGTCAATGTCAACGTGCCCTATTTAGAGGTGTATGAGAAGGGAAGATTTAATTATCAAAATGTGGTCGCTGGAATTGGATCTGAAAGCGACCAATTATATAACTACAAATTAAACGACCTAAAAACAAGCCGAAAGGAGCCTTTGGGAGTTTCACTTGGAGCAGGTATCCCTATAAAAACGCACAAATTGCATGTCAACTTAGATTATGTAGCCGGCCTAGGTTCCTACTCCCGTTTAGATGTGCCCCCTATAGACACAGGCGAAGATGACCTTACCACTATTTCCTTTGCAGAACGCCGCAAAACCATCATAAACTTTGGAGTAGGGGGTGAATTTTTTATAAATAAATATGTAAACTTATATACTGGTTTTTCTACTGATTTTAATGCCATAGCTACAGATTCGGATATGGTAGATTTGAGTAACCAACCTACGGTAAACAGCGATTTAGGAAGCGACTTTATTCATGGAAGCTTGGGAGCTCAGTTAAAATTGAAATGGGGAAACCTCATAGTAGGTGCTACCCATACTAGGAGCACCACCGACTTTGTAAGTCCGTCCAGCATTCCAACTGATGACTTAAATATTGCTAATGATACCTATGCGGTGTTAAGTTATTCGCGATGGCAATTTATTGTAGGCCTTGATATTCCCTTCCTTGATAAAAAGGTGAATGAAGTGAAGAACAAAACGAAAGAATAAGAAACATGCTTGCCTATTACAAACTACGGTTCGTTCTTTTTAAGTTCAAATTATAGCCCTAATAAGCAATACAATTCTTCAACTATGTTGATTTTTATCATTTTATTCTAATTTTAAATACTAGCTTTCTTATCTTTATTAAAATTTTAACATTATACTTAAATCATGCGATTTCACTATTTATCCTTAGTATTGTTTTTAGTTATAGTTCCTACAACTGCCCAAGATGAAACGCAAGTACCTGATAAAGAACAGAAAAACAAAATAGGCCTCATGGTGACAGACCTTATAAATGGCTCTACGTTGTTGAGTTATGAAAGAGCTTTGGGCAAACATATTTCAGTTGGTTTAAATGCGGGATACAAAGGAAAAGAGGGCTTAATTGGCCTATCTGGCTTAGACACAGATCAATTACAAACAGAAGATATCACCTATTCCGGTGCTAAATTTATTCCAGAATTTAGATACTACCTCAGCGAAAAAGGGAATAAAATGCTCACTGGGTTTTATTTTGGAGCCTACCTTAAATTCCTTAGCTATAAATCTGATTTGGGCGGTACGTTTATTAATAGCACGGGTGAATCTTTCGATGTTCTTTATGAAGGAAAAATTGGTGTAGTTTCGGGTGGCCTCATGGTAGGATATAAATTAGACGTTAGTAAGCGGTTCAGTATCGATTTCTTAATTGCTGGCCCAGGCGCTGGGAACTACAACTTTAAATTGAAAAATATTATCCCTCCGCCCGACGAATTCTATGATGCCTTAAACGAAGCCTTGGAAGAGTATAGTATTTTAGATTTTCTCAATGCAGACTTTGAATTCAATGATAGAAGACGTAGTAACAGTTTGTTTTTGCCGGAATTCAGATATGGGATTACGCTGGGCTATTCATTCTAGTTTAAATCTCAAGAATCTATTGGGCTACATTTTTACATAAATGTAAATTGCTCCTTTATTATATGGATTAATAGTTGATTGAGTACGTTTTTTGATGGTGTAAGTATAAGCGGTCCATTGCAGCTTGTAAAAGATACAATTCACTTAAATACGATATATTTACCCTAGGTTTAAACGGAATCTAATTTTGACTTATAATAGAAACTAAATACAAAAACGATGAAACATATTATAGTATTGTTTATTGCCTTTGCGCTATCTTATACTGCCAGCGCACAA
>CAZMUV010000100.1:0-11611 GCA_964569345.1 uncultured Maribacter sp.
CGGCTGTAATACCTAGGCTTCAAGCACAGGATTCAATTGTGTTGCAGTTTAACGAGTACCTTGGGTATGTAAAAAAGTATCATCCGATTGCCAAACAGGCAGAACTTGCTATAGGTATGGGGCAGGCAAACCTAATGAAATCTAGAGGCGGATTTGACCCAAAAATTGAGGTCGATTACGCGCGAAAGGAGTTCAAGGGTACGGAATATTATGATCAACTTAACGCTACATTTAAGATTCCTACTTGGTATGGAATAGATTTGAAAGGCAATTTTGAACAGAACGAAGGAGCGTTTTTGAACCCTGCTGAAACTGTTCCTCCGGAGGGTCTATATAGTGCCGGTGTAGCTGTTTCCTTGGGTAGAGGTTCTTGGATAAATGAACGTATGGCTACGTTAAAGCAGGCGAAATTCTTTAGGGAGCAAACCAATGTGGATCGGGATTTACTAGTGAATCAAATTTTGTTCGATGCATCATTAGCTTATTTTGATTGGTTGCAGACTTATAAAGATCAAAAGGTATTTAAAAATTTTCTTACCAATGCACGTATAAGGTTTGAGGGCATAAAGAAAAGTGCCGAAGCTGGTGAAATTGCTGCCATAGACACCGTAGAGGCAAAAATTGCTGTGCAAACCAGAGCTTTGGATTTGGAGCAGGCAAACGTGCGGTTTCGTAATAGATCATTGGATCTTTCTAATTTCTTATGGCTTAACGACGATATTCCTTTAGAAATACAGCCGAATGTAACCCCGCAGGAAGATATCGCTGGTGATATAGATATTACCTTAGAAATAATGGGAAAACCTTTGGATAGTTTCACAGTTGATAACCATCCAAAACTAAGATCTTTGGGATATAAGATAGATGGCTTATTGGTAGATAAACGACTAAAAACGAACAAACTATTGCCTACAATAGATTTGGAGTATAATTTTTTAACAGAAACTCCGGAGTTTATAAATTCCTTTGTTACAGAACAATATAAAGGCGGTCTCACCTTTCAAATGCCCTTGTTCTTGAGAAAGGAACGTGGGGACCTTAAACTGGCTAAGATTAAATTACAAGATGCACAATTTGAGTTTGATAATGCTCAGATTCAGATTAGGAATAAGGTTTTTGCGATTTATAACGAGCTAGAATCATTTCAAACACAAAATGTTTTAATTACCGACATGGTAATCAATTATAGAACCCTACTTTCTGCGGAAGAAAGAAAGTTTAGTTTTGGGGAGAGTTCCTTATTTTTGATAAACTCAAGGGAAAGTAAGCTTATCGACGCAGTGCTAAAACAAAATTTGGTGCAAAATAAGTACTATACAGCTAAGGCCAAATTGTTCAATAGTTTGGCTGTGAACCCAGAAAATCTTTAAATACAAGCATTTATATGTCAAATCAAAATACCGAAAAGCTTGAATTTACAGATTTCAAGCAGTGGTTGAAGGATGCATTCTTTATTGTGCTAGGTATTTTTTCTGCTGCATTTGGTCTGGAGAGTTTCTTACTTCCCAATATGTTTATAGATGGTGGTGCAACGGGTATTTCACTGCTTATTGCAGAAGTTGCAGATGTTCCGTTATATATTCTTATCATGTTGGTTAACATACCTTTTGTACTTCTGGGTTATAAGGTAATTGGTAGGGTATTTGCGGTTAAGACCGCATTTGCCATATTAGGTTTGGCATTGGTATTGTTTACCGTTCATTTTCCGGAAATCACACAGGATAAACTACTAGTCGCTGTTTTTGGCGGGTTTTTTCTTGGAGCGGGTATAGGTCTGTCCGTGAGGGGTGGAAGTGTATTGGATGGTACTGAGGTACTCGCGATATACCTAAGCAGGAAACTAGGAACAACCATTGGGGATATTATTATTCTCATTAATATTTTGGTTTTCTTGGCAGCAGCTTATCTTCTTTCTATAGAAACTGCGCTGTATTCTATGCTAACGTATTTAGCAGCTTCCAAAACCTTAGACTTTGTGATAGAAGGTATAGAGGAATATACCGGTGTGACAATTATTTCTGATAAGAACGAGGAAATAAGAACGATGATTATCGAGAAATTAGGAAGAGGCCTTACCGTTTACAAGGCAAAAGGAGGCTATGGTAGACAAGGAGAGCGTAATGAGTACGATGTTATTTTTACGGTTATTACTAGGCTAGAAATAAGAAGGCTTAATATAGAAATTACAAAAATAGACCCCAAGGCTTTCGTAGTCATGAGTAAAATAAACGACACAAGGGGTGGTATGATTAAGAAAAGGGCCATTTGACACCTACTTGATTGATACTAAAAGTCTAAATATTATAATAAAAATCTTCACTTTATCTAATACCCGAAGTAATTTTTAGCACCCTAAGATAGGGGGTAAGCATATATTTTATTAATAAATAAAAGTAATACTATTAATATAAGATATATTAACTATTGTTTAACGGATTATTACTACTAGTATTGATTTTCTAAAGTATTTTTGCTTCCTACGCCTAGACCAAGAACCTAGTCGATTTATAGTAGAATTATAAAAAGGCAAAACTATGAAAAAGAGCAGACCTGTATTGTTTCCGGAGTTTATCGGTAATGAAAATATGACAAGCAAAGTTGACTTTAGGTGGCAGGATATTAGACCAGATTATAAGCTAAAAATCGGTAGGCCATCCAATAGGTATTATGAATACATATATCCCTCACTTAATTTTAAGGAACATAGTTTGGATAACTTAAGGGAGTTATTGGACTTTGAAGGAATTGAAGTGTATGTAAGAAGTGTTTTAAAAATGAAAAATGGAGAGTCCTACGCGGTTTTAGCTAGGGAAGGAGATGTCCCTTTCGCCAAGGATATGGTTCATATTTACGCAGAAATCAAAAAGTCACATAGCTCATTTGAGCTATTGGATTTGTAACTATTCATAACGTAATGCGTTACTAAAAACCTCAAGAAGTTTAGCTTTGAGAATCACAGAATAAAAGGAACGCTTATGTTGATTATAACTACGTAATAGGGGTAGAGCCATAGTTTATCAATTTGTAGTTGTTGATGAATGTCTTCCTATGTTTTTAATTAGATGAAAACCGGCGGAAACCCAGGTCATTATCCAAAAAGTAAAAATTGATACACTTTAGCGTAAGTTTTAAAGTAGCGTTTAGACCAATATAACTTTGATGGAAAAACACCGTGAATAAAGTTTGTAATTTGCGCTGTATAATTCAGTTAACACAAACCTACACTAGGAATTTTATGATAGAGTCAACAGATAAGCTTATACAAGAAGCTTTGCTTAAAGCAATTTCTTATTCACAGTACCGAGAGTTGGTTGCCAGTTTGGCCAAAGAAGGCAAATCAACCGGTCCTATACAGACGGATGACTTGGCAAAGTATACAAAGTTGAATGACCGGCGAATGAAACGCTGGGATAAATTGTTCAAGATAGATGAGACAACTGCTCAATCGATTTGTAATACAACTAAAAAACAAACCTGGCTTGTCTTGACCGAAAGTTGGTGTGGAGACGCATCTCCAGCCTTGCCGGTGATGGAGAAAGTGGCAGCGCTTAATACTGAGATTAACTTAAAAGTGATTTTAAGGGATGAAAATGTGTTGCTAATGAATCATTTTTTGACCAATGGTGGCATGTCTATACCTAAACTTATCGTCCTGGATAGCGCCAGCCAGAACGTGCTGGGAAGTTGGGGGCCTCGTTCTCAAAATGCTGCAAAACTGGTAGAAGAACACAAGGGCTTACATGGTACTATATTGCCAGAGTTTAAGGAAGAGCTACAAATCTGGTACAATACCGATAAAGGGCAGAGTATTTTAAAGGAATTAGTAGCGTTATTTGCTTTGAAATAAATAGGTAATGGTGCCTTTTTGAAGCGCTTTGGATGCGCTACTGAATTTTGCTTTTAAGGCATAAGCAATGGCATTGTCTACCAAGCACCCATTCGACGTACCTGAACTTTTTTCATTAAAACTCGCATCGGTAACATAACCATTTGCGTTTACGTCTATATTTACTACTACTTTCCCTCCTTCTATACAAGTGTAGATTGGAGGAGGAAGCTTATAGCTGTTTCGGTCTAGCAAGGAGTAGGATATAGTGGTTCTTTTTTCTGCTAGATAATTTGTGAATTCTTGTTTTTTGGCTTCCTTTTCTCCCAAAAGCTGTTTTTTCTCTTCCCGTTTTTTAGCAAGTTCTTTTACTCTGGCTGCATATTCCGAGTCGGCAATTAAATCGTCGGATGGCTCCCCTTCCTCCGAAGCTGCTTTTTCTTCTAAAATCTCGTCTAGGGTCTTTAGTGGTTCTGGATTTCCGTAGCTGGGTTTGGCCGTTTCGTTAAAAGCTGTATGGGTCTCAATAGATTTCGACTGCTCCTTGGCCATTTCTTCTTCAAGAATTTCTTCCAGTAGTTCCTCGTCAAGGATCATTTCAACCATATAATCTTCGTCCTCCTCTGTTTTTTCCCCTAATTGAATAGAATATAATACCAATACAACAATTGCCATAGAAAACATGGTAATTATTAAAGCTAATTGTTGTCTGCTTAAGTTCATGGAGTTATAACTTCTTTTTTTAAGAAATAGTGCAAAAAATAAGCCAAATGTAAAAGGTTTAGGTGTCTAGTTCTTTCAATACTATTTCTTCAAAGACCTCTGGGTCTAGAGCATTATCTACGTTGTAAATCCCTATTTTGGTTCTTCTAAGGGAAGATAAATGTCCACCTGCGCCTAAGGCTTTTCCAAAATCGTGGGCAATGGAGCGAATATAGGTACCCTTACTGCAAACAATACGAAACGTAATTTGGGGAAATGCTATTCCAGTTATTTCAAATTGGGTTACGGTCACCTTTCTGGTCGGTATGGCTACTTCCTTACCCTCACGTGCATATTCGTACAATCTTTTTCCATCCTTTTTAAGCGCGGAAAATATGGGTGGCGCTTGGTCTATCTCCCCAATAAATCGTGTAGTTGTCCGTTGCACAAGTGCTTCGGTAATATGGTCGGTTTCAAATGTTTGGTCAACAGCAGTTTCAAGATCATAGGAAGGTGTTGTTGTACCTAGCGTTATAGTGCCCGTGTATTCTTTTTCTTGTCCTTGAAATTCGTGTATTCTCTTAGTGAACTTACCAACGCATATAATTAATAATCCAGTCGCTAAAGGGTCTAAAGTTCCGGCATGTCCTATTTTTATCTTTTTCAAACTAAAACGTTTTTTTAAAACCCACTTTAGTTTATTTACCGCTTGGAAGGAGGACCACCCCAAGGGCTTGTCTATCAATACTATTTGGCCGTTTAAGTAGTCTTCTTTTGTTTTCACCCTGTTCTAAGTAATTATATTTTATCGCGTAATGCTTTGTTGAAACCGGCTTACCTACCAGACATTAACCTAAAAGAAATAGCCTGCTCTGAAGTTTTAGAAAAGTGAAAAGAAGCATTAAAATTCACCAAACACATATCACAGGATTCCTATATAAATGGATGTAATTTTATGGATTCATAAAGCCGTAAAAAATGGCAATTAATCCTACAATTAAACAGTATATGGCAAAATAGCTCAGCTTGCTTTTACGTACCAGTTTTATCATCCAAGTACAGGCAGCTAGTCCGGCAACAAAGGCTGCGATAAACCCTGCACCCATAGCTACATTGTTTTCTCCATTAAAAGTAAGGTCGCCGCTCAATAAATCCTTTGCAATTTTCCCAAAGATTAATGGCACTACCATTAAGAAAGAAAAGCGTGCCGCTTTTGATTTATCTACCCCTAAAAGAACAGATGTTGATATCGTGGCACCACTTCTTGAAATGCCAGGAAGCATAGCAATGGCCTGTGAAATCCCTACGATAAACGCAGTTGCAAAACTTACTTTTTTATCTGTATCCTTTGCTTTGTCTGCGAAGTAAAGTAGTACGGCGGTAATCAAAAGCATAAAGCCAACAAAGCGAATATTACCTCCAAAAAAAGCTTCTAACTGCTCTTCAAAGAACAATCCAACGAAAACAGCGGGGAGCATGGAGATAATGATTTTAACAGAAAACTGACTTTCTTCGTTCCATTTAAACTGAAAAAGTCCGGTTAAAATTTCCCAAACATCTTTTCTGAATACCACAATAGTACTCAGTGCAGTAGCAAAATGCAGGATTACAGTAAACAACAAACTTTCTTCTGGCACAGAATTATCTCCAAGAATAGCTTTTCCTAATTCTAAATGGCCACTGGAAGAAACGGGTAAAAACTCTGTTAATCCTTGAATTATACCTAGGATAATGGCATCTAAAATTTCCAATTAGTTTTTGGTTTTATGCGGATTCAACAAAATTGCGTACACCTCTATACCGAGCCCTATAAGCACTAATGTCGGCGCTAAGCGAATTCTTCTAAAATTGAATATTTCAGGATTGAATACATTGGGGTCGTCTGTACCACCACCACTCATCAATATAAAACCCAAAGAAATACAGGCTAGGCCTATACACATGAAAAGGTAATTTTTCTTTTGAAATATAAATTCTTGTTTTGCGGAGGAGGATATGATTTTCTTCTTACTCATAATACAAAGTTAGCAAAGTTGGTCATAAGTATATTAATGTCAGGGAATAAAAGGAGTGTTCAGTAGGTAATGCTTAATAATAGAGCTCGTCTGTTCTAAGGTTTAAAAATCGTTGGGTAGCAAAATAAGTGCTGGCTAAAGAAATTAGGATACCTAACACGAAAACACCCACGAGTAAACTAATAATGATATAAGGGTCGTCTAAAAGTCCTAAATCTTGGAAATTGGTATTTACGTAATACAGCACCCCAGCTATCGCTATCAATGCTAATAGGGCGCCAAGCATACCCAATTTTACATTTTGCCAAATAAAAGGTTTTCGAATAAAGGTTTTTGTTGCCCCTACCATTTGCATTGTTTTAATGACGAATCGTTTGGAATAGATAGATAAGCGAATAGAGCTATTGATTAATAATACAGCGATAAGCGTAAAAATAGCACTAGCGGTTAAAATCCAAAAACCTATTTTCTCAACACTTTTGGCTACCATGCCTACCAGTACTCTGTCATAGCTTACCTCGTCCACATAACTTTTTTCAGAGAGGGTATTTGCAATTTCTGTTACTTTTTCTTCCGTTACAAAATCCGCCTTAAGGTTTACATCGATAGAGTTTTTTAAGGGATTATAGCCAAGGTAATCTACAAAATCCTCCCCAATAGCTTCACTATGTTGTTTGGCGGCTTCTTCTTTGGATACATAAATAGCGGATTTTGTATAGTCCGCCATGGCCAAGGTTTTTTGTAATTGTTCTATCTCTATCTCCTTGGCGTTCTCTTTAAGAAATATAGAAATGGTAATCTGCTCTTTGGAGCGGTCTGCCATTTTTTTGGTATTCAAAACCAGCAGCCCCAATATTCCCAACAAAAATAGTACCAGGGCAATACTAAGTACCACCGAGAAATAGGAGGAAATCAGCTTTCGCTTTTGGTAATTTTCAAAAGAAGTGCTCATAGGGCTGTTTAAGTACTGTAAAAATAGGAAAGTAATGTGAAATGAGCCTTACTAATTAACAATGCTATCATTTAATGAGATGAGTAACTGGCTTTGAAAATCATTTCTAATGGATTCAAACTAATATAAAACACTATCTTTTTAAAACAAAATATCCGGTGCGGTTCGTGTCTTCTATACGTAAGCGATACCAATAATTTCCCGAAGGCATTTGAGTTCCGTTAAAAGTACCGTCCCACGCGGGGTTGTTTTCACTTGTATTTTTCAGTAGTTGTCCAAATCGATTAAAAATGGATAACTCATAGGAGGTAAAGAACTCCAGTCCCTCTGGTAAAAATTGGTCATTGTATCCATCGGCATTCGGGGTAAAAAATTTAGGAATTACCAAGTGGATGAATTCTTGACGTACCACACCGCAGTTGTTTCCATAACGGATATTAATCGTGTACCTACCTCCAGAAATTGTTTCAAATACTGGACTCGCTTGAAAAGTACCGTTGTCCAAGGAAAATTCAAACTGCCCTGAGTTCTCTAAATCAACTAAAATGTCAGAGTCATCAGACCGAATACTAGTAATTATTGGAAGTGTAACTGGCGCTACAGTGATGTTTTTAATATTGGAGCAGCCTTCGGCATTGGTTACTGTTACCGAATATTCCCCTGGGGTGGTTATGGAAATCTCTTCTGTGGTTTCTCCTGTATTCCATATATAATTGACGTTGTCTAAATTCGCAGAAATGATAATGGCGCTTCCATCGCAAATCTCAATGGCTTCGTCATTGACTTGAGGTATTGGGTTTAGGGTATAGACAAGCCTTGTCCTATTGTCCGATGGGCAATTTATACTTCCTGATAGTGCTTCGGCAAAGTAGGTGCCCGAAGCAGTTGGTGTGAAGCTAACGGTATTTTCCGCTAAAAGCGCACCAGCTATTGGTGCGTCGTACCAATTAACAGAGGTTCCAACTGGAACGGAAACTAGCAAAGGTGTCTCCTCATTTTCACATAGGCTTACATTACCATTGCTAACTGGTGGCTGCGGTATTGGAATGATGATTACTTCAAAAACATCGGATAGCACATTACAAAGGTCATTGGATAAGTTTATTACATCTTCTGCCACCTTTACCCTAAAATAGGTCGTAGTGTTTATTGTTGGTGTGGTATAGGTGCTGTTGTTTTCCGCTGGAATATCGGTCCAAAGCAATTGATCATTACTTTGCTGCCATTGATAAGCATAGCTAGTAAAAATAGAGCCATCAGGTGTTGCCTTTAATGTCCTTGTTATTCCGCCTTGCCCTACGCAGGTAATCACATCCATTTCGTTTTGATCATCGGACAAGCTAATGGAATCTCCACAGGAAGAAAAAGCGATATCATCTATAGCAAGGTCATTACCGCAACCACCATTACTATTGTTTCGCATTTTTAAAATGACCGAGGTTTGATTAAGTAGTGTTTTAAAGACTAATGCATACTGTTCCCATTCTGGGGAATTCGTGTTCGGAATATTACCAGTATCACCCTGAGCGAGTAAATTAGAGTTCGTCTCGTCCCAGATTTGAAACCTAACGTTTATGGGAATACCATTCCCGTCGCATGCGGTTTGAGGTTGAAGGTTAACTAGCCATGAGGAAAACTCATAAGTAGTGTTCTCACAAAGTCCAGTAACTGTCCGTCGATAGAATTCCCCAGCTGTAAAACTGGCGTTCACAATTAAACATTTGCCATTACTATCGTTGGGTGTGTGGTCTCCCACGTTTGGCCAGCTAAAATAGTTTGTGGTACTAGAGATAGTATAGTCTCCGTCATTGGGAGTTCCAGCTACAAAGTTATAGGTAGTGGTACCCGCCGGGAGTGCCGGACCATCTGTAAGCCCTGTTCCAAAATCTTCGGTAAAAATTGGTGTACCCGAGCTGCCTTCACAAAACCCAAGTTGCCCGCTAAGTTCATTGGAGAAAAATCCAACGATACAGCAGAGAAGGAAAAGGAATCTGTGGTGATTTTTTTTCACGCTTTGGAAGATACTGCTTTTGGGTATAACGTATGATTTTGTGTGTTATTCCGCAGCTAAAAGCGTTAATCATCAATATCTTTTCAACTTTCATCGATTACGCCTATTTTTGCCCCGTAAAATAAGGGCATGTAAAAGTATCGATATCTGATATCCTTAGCATGAACTTTTGGGTTTTTATACAGCTATCCTATGAACTACGATTTTAATAAAATAGAAGAGAAATGGCAAACCTATTGGGCCAAAAACCAAACCTTTAAGGCAGAGAACAATTCTGATAAAGAAAAATTTTATGTTTTAGATATGTTTCCATATCCCTCAGGTGCAGGTCTCCATGTAGGTCATCCTTTAGGATACATCGCTAGTGATATTTATGCCCGTTATAAAAGACATAAAGGATATAATGTTCTGCATCCGCAAGGATATGATTCCTTTGGATTACCAGCAGAACAATATGCAATACAAACGGGTCAGCACCCTGCAATAACAACTGCTGAGAATATAAAGACATATAGACGACAACTAGATCAACTGGGTTTTTCGTTTGATTGGAGTAGGGAGGTACGGACATCTGACCCTAGGTATTATAAATGGACACAATGGATTTTTATACAGCTATTCAATTCTTGGTACAACAAGGACACCGATAAAGCAGAAGACATTAAAAGCTTAATAGCCGTTTTTATGTCGGATGGAAATACAGGTGTAAATGCGGTTTGTGATGATGCTATTGAAGAATTTACGGCAGTTGATTGGGGAGCATATTCTGATACTGAAAAACAGGAAATTCTATTAAAATACAGGTTGACATATCTGGCAGAAAGTGAGGTAAACTGGTGCCCTGCATTAGGAACAGTTTTGGCGAATGACGAGATTGTAAACGGAGTTTCTGAACGAGGAGGTCACCCGGTTATCCGTAAGAAAATGACGCAATGGAGCATGCGTATTTCGGCGTATGCGCAACGTTTGCTAGATGGTTTGGGAAAAATAGACTGGCCACAGCCATTAAAGGATTCGCAAACAAATTGGATTGGTCGTTCCCAAGGAGCATCGGCTGTATTTAATATAAATGGTCACGATGCCGTTATTGATGTTTTTACAACAAGGCCCGATACTATTTTTGGTGTTTCGTTTATGACCTTAGCGCCTGAGCACGATTTGGTAGCTAAAATAACTACTGACGAGCAAAAGGCTAAAGTTGAGGCCTACATAGAAGCTACCTCAAAACGTTCTGAGCGAGATCGAATGGCAGATGTGAAAACTATATCTGGTGTTTTTACAGGAGCTTACGCTGAGCATCCATTTACAAAAGAACCTGTGCCTATTTGGATAGGAGATTATGTTTTGGCGGGGTATGGAACTGGTGCTGTGATGTCCGTTCCTTGTGGAGATCAGCGTGATTATGATTTTGCGAAACACTTTAATATTTCGATTCCTAATATATTTGAAGCGGTGGATATTTCTGAAGAAGCCTTTGCTGATAAAGAGAAAGCTGTTATCACGAATTCTGACTTTTTAGACGGATTAGGGCAGAAGGAAGCCAGTAAAATAGCTATTCAAACACTTGAGACTTTAGGTCAGGGCGAAGGCAAGATAAATTACCGCTTGCGCGACGCCGTTTTTAGTCGCCAGCGCTATTGGGGAGAACCTTTTCCGGTGTATTATATAGATGGGATGCCGCAAATGATTGCTACTGAACATTTACCAATTACCCTGCCGGAAGTAGAAAAATACCTACCAACAGAAACAGGTGAGCCTCCTTTGGGGAATGCAACTGTTTGGGCTTGGGATACGAAAAAGAATACTGTTGTTTCTAATGATTTAATTAATCAAGAAACGGTGTTCCCATTGGAATTAAACACTATGCCTGGTTGGGCCGGAAGTTCACAGTATTTTAACCGATACATGGATCCACAAAATGATAGTGCTATATTTTCGGAAGAAGCCATCAATTACTGGCAAGATGTAGATTTATATATTGGCGGTAGCGAGCACGCTACAGGACATTTATTATATTCTCGTTTTTGGCAAAAATTTATGTTTGACAAAGGCCTGGTGCCTAAGGATGAGTTCGCTAAAAAATTGATTAATCAGGGAATGATTAC
>CAZMUV010000101.1:0-11294 GCA_964569345.1 uncultured Maribacter sp.
ATAATAATATTGGTTTTAAAAATTTAAATTGATGGCAAAAATAAAAAACTTTGGTTTAATAACACCTTTTGTCGTTAAAATGTGATGTAATTTAATCAAATTAAATACAAGAGTAGTAATTTTACAGTATTAAATATTTTGTTTTGGTAAGGTTTACGCTCTATGAAAAAAGTAGTTGAATAATAGATGTTTACTAATTAAATGGTGAGTTCTCAATTCTTTTACCTTGTTCGCTTTGCTGTGTCATTGCTAAAAAACTGTATGTCATTACACTAAATCCTTTTTTTTGAAACCTAAACAAATTATATTACTTGCCTCTGGTTCCGGTTCCAATGTAGAAAACATAGCTACGTATTTTGAGCATAACCCAAACATTACCATTGCCGCTGTACTTACTAACAAAAGGGATGCCAAAGTCTTAAACAGGTGTAATAGGTTAAAAATCAATGCCTTGTGCTTCAATAAGCAAGCCTTCTCTGAAAGCGATTGTGTGCTAAATATCCTTAAGTCATTAGAACCAGACTTGATTATATTAGCAGGATTTTTATGGAAGGTACCTCTAAACCTCGTAAATGCCTTTCCCAAACAAATCATAAACATACACCCCGCGCTACTGCCAAACTATGGTGGAAAAGGAATGTATGGCATAAACGTTCACAAAGCGGTGAAAGAAAATAAAGATACTGAAACAGGAATTACCATCCACTTTGTAAATCAAAACTACGATGAAGGTGCAATTATTCATCAGGCCAAAGCAGTTGTGCTACCCGAAGATTCCGTAGAACAAATAGCTCAGAAAGTCCATGAACTTGAGTACGAACATTTTCCTAAAGTAATAGAAAGGTTGTTGACTAAATAAGGTGTTATAAAAAAGGGGTTACTCTGAGTGCTCCCGAGAATTTGCGAGAAACACTTTTTATCAGCTCGCATTACGACTGAACGCAATGTGACAAAAGCAAAAAATGGCAAAAAAAGGTAAATTCTATGTGGTTTGGAAAGGTAAACAACCAGGCATACATAAAACGTGGGCCGCTTGCAAAAAGGCGATAGAAGGATACAGAGGCGCAGAATACAAATCTTTTGAAAACTTTGCATTGGCACAAAAAGCTTTTAATGGTAATTATGCCGATTTTAAAGGAAAAACAAAAGTAGAATCCTCCCTGTCGCCCCAAGAGTTACTTAAAATTGGGCAACCCAACTACCATTCTATTTCAGTGGACGCGGCTTCTAGCGGAAACCCTGGTATTATGGAATATCAAGGGGTGGACACCAAATCAGGGAAAAAATTATTCAAACAGGGGCCTTTTCCACAAGGCACTAACAACATTGGGGAATTCTTGGCCATCGTACATGGGCTTGCCTTTTTGAAAGAACGCAATAGTGATCGTATAATCTACACAGATTCTCGTACCGCCATGAGCTGGGTTCGGAAGAAAAATTGTAATACAAAATTATCGGAAACAGCGAGGAATAAAGACTTATTCGATTTGATAAGGCGTGCCGTAGACTGGTTAAAGAAAAACCAATACAGCACACCAATTGTAAAATGGGAGACGAAAGCATGGGGAGAGGTTCCTGCAGATTTTGGGAGAAAGTAAAAAGATTCTAAACGCTTTCAAAAGAATTCTAATTAATCGTGTTTTAGCATATTACATCTTAATTATTGAACAACAAGCTTATTATATTGATAACTATTCATTCTGTCTCAAAAAACCAGTTTACAATAGGTAATGAAAGCTGTATATTTGTGCCAATTAATTATGATTGGTATATGGGTAAGTTGGTAATTGTAGGTACCGTGGCTTTTGATGAAATTGAGACACCGTTTGGAAAAACGGATAAAATACTTGGCGGCGCAGCTACCTTTATAAGTTTGGCAGCTTCACAATTTGATGTAGATTCTGCCATCGTTTCTGTGGTAGGCGAAGATTTTCCTAAGCAATATCTGGATATTCTTAGCGATAAAAATATTGATATTTCTCAACTGGAAATCGTAAAAGGTGGAAAAACCTTTTACTGGAAGGGCAAATACCACAACGACCTAAACTCACGAGATACTCTAGCAACCGAATTGAATACCTTGGCAGATTTCAACCCTGTTGTTCCAAGTGACTATACGGATGCAGAAGTGGTTATGTTAGGAAATTTACATCCTGGCGTTCAGTTAAGTGTAATTAACCAGATGGAAAAACGACCAAAGCTCATCGTACTAGATACCATGAATTTTTGGATGGATAATGCCTTGGATGCTTTGCTTGAGACCATAAAACATATAGATGTCATTACCATAAACGATGAGGAAGCACGCCAACTTACTGGAGAATATTCCTTGGTAAAAGCAGCACATAAAATTTATGGTATGGGACCAAAATACGTGGTTATTAAAAAAGGGGAGCATGGCGCTTTATTGTTCCATGATGAGCAGATTTTCTTTGCCCCTGCACTACCATTAGAGGAAGTTTTTGACCCCACAGGTGCAGGAGATACATTCGCCGGAGGGTTTTCAGGTTTTCTAGCGGCTACTGGTGACATCTCTTTTGAAAACATGAAGAAAGCAGTTATCCATGGGTCCAATTTGGCATCGTTCTGTGTAGAACGTTTTGGAACCGAGCGCATGGTGAATTTGGATAAGAAAGAAGTAAATAAAAGACTACACCAGTTTAAAGCGCTAACACAATTTGAAATTGAATTGCAATAATGATAAACCCCTCTACAGGGGTTTTTTTAATACCCTTATATAATGAGTGACGCTATAAAGCACGAGTGTGGCATCTCGGTCATCAGATTACTAAAGCCTCTTGAATACTACAAGGAAAAGTACGGGTCAGCATTTTATGGAGTAAATAAAATGTATCTAATGATGGAAAAACAGCACAACCGTGGGCAGGACGGTGCTGGTTTTGCTAGTATTAAATTGGATGTAGATGCAGGTCAAAGATATATGAGCCGTGTACGCTCCTGCAAACAACAGCCCATACAAGATATTTTTGCGCAAATAAACGACCGCATCAATAAGGAACTCAAAGAACATCCGGAATATGAAGATGACGTGGCTCTACAAAAAAAGAACATTCCATATATAGGGGAATTACTTTTAGGCCATGTACGTTACGGCACTTTTGGAAAGAACAGTATAGAAAGCGTACATCCGTTTATAAGACAGAATAACTGGATGCACCGGAACCTTATCGTAGCCGGGAACTTCAACATGACCAATGTTCATGAACTATTCGATAATCTTATTCAATTAGGTCAGCATCCTAAAGAAATGGCGGACACAGTTACTGTCATGGAAAAGATAGGGCATTTTCTGGATGATGCTGTTGCCAAGCTATATAAGGAAATAAAAAAAGAAGGTTATACAAAACAAGAAGCTTCTGCTATCATTGCAGAGCGATTAAAAGTCTCTAAAATCCTGCGCCGAGCAGCTAAAAATTTTGATGGTGGTTATGCCATGGCCGGTTTGTTAGGGCATGGTGATGCTTTTGTTCTTCGAGATCCTGCTGGAATACGCCCTGCCTATTACTATAGGGATGACGAAGTTGTGGTAGTTGCTTCCGAAAGACCTGCTATACAAACGGTTTTTAATGTCCCCTATGAAGAAGTAAAAGAATTAGATCCAGGACATGCTATTATTATAAAGAAAAATGGAAGCTCTAGCATAAAAAGAATTTTAGAACCTACGGAGCGCAAGGCTTGTTCTTTTGAACGTATCTATTTTTCTAGAGGTAGTGACAAGGAAATTTATCAGGAACGAAAAGAACTAGGCAAACTCGTATTCCCTCAGATTTTGAAATCGATTGATCACGATATTAAGAACACCGTCTTTTCCTATATTCCCAATACGGCAGAAACTTCGTTCTTTGGTATGGTAAAAGAGGCCCAGAACTACCTGAACAAAAAGAAGGAGGAGCAAATACTTGCTATAGGCTCAAAAATAACCAGTGAAGAACTACATGCTATTTTAGAAGTACGCCCAAGAATAGAAAAAGTAGCTATAAAGGATGCTAAACTTAGAACTTTTATAACACAGGATGACAGCAGGGACGATTTAGTAGCCCATGTTTACGACATCTCCTATGGTTCGGTGAAAAAAGGAGATAATCTGGTTATTATTGATGATAGCATTGTAAGAGGAACCACACTAAAGAAAAGTATATTACGCATATTGGATAGATTGTCTCCAAAAAAGATTGTAGTGGTTTCTTCGGCACCACAGATTAGATATCCTGACTGTTACGGTATAGATATGGCTAAACTGGAGGACTTTATCGCTTTTAAAGCAGCATTAGCTTTACATCAAGATTATGGGTCTATGGATATTGTGGATAATATTTATAAAAAGTGCAAAAACCAAGTACAATCAAAAGACATAGATGTAGTCAATTATGTTCGGGAATTTTATACCCCGTTCTCTGCAAATCAAATTTCTACCAAAATAGGGGAACTTCTAAGTTCGGATGCAATAAATGCAGAAGTTCAGATAATCTACCAAACTATTTCTAACCTCCATTTAGCTTGCCCAAAAAATTTGGGTGATTGGTATTTTACTGGAAATTATCCTACTCCAGGAGGGAATAGGGTAGTAAATAGAGCATTTATAAATTTTTATGAAGGCAAAAATGAACGAGCATACTAAATATTCATATCATAAAATGAAAGGTATTGGGTATTTTAACGATAAAATAAGTATTTCAACGGTGCAATAGTCCATTTAGATTTAACGAACATACTTTTAAATTTACCATAGCATAAGTAGGTTAAGTTCATGGTAAGATTTGGGGCAAAAAAGGTGGAGACTTCTCCACCTTTTTTATTCATTAAAGTTTCAAAATAGAATCTCATACAAAGGCTCTATTCCAAAATCAGAATACTGTTTTTTAACTCTTTTCGCATTTGTTTAACCATAACTGCTTTTGAACCTGATATTTTGGGTGTTTGACCGATACCTTTTTAAAAGGCAAACATGCACCATACCTTTGAAGAACCATAGCATAAGTAGGTTAAGTTCATGGTAAGATTTGGGGAAAAAGGTGGAGCATTGCTCCGCCTTTTTTATTTACATATGCCTATTCCTGCAAAGCAACCCCTATACAGCTACATTCCTTTTTACTACGTACGATATTAGAAAAAGAAATTATTTTTTTTAACATTTCTTTTTTTATTCCCCACAATACCAGTAATTTAGTCTTGCCATAGCATAAGTAGGTTAAGTTTATGGTAAGATTTGGGACGAAAAGGGTGGAGACTTCTCCGCCCTTTTCTATATCTGATAAGTACAAAAAAACCACTTAGAACAGCATCCTAAGTGGTTGTAAATCCAATAATTAACAAGTATTTTTCTATAAGCTATTACTTATTTTCAGCATATAATTTAGCTACTTCTTCCCAGTTAATAAGGTTAAAAAACGCATTTATATAATCCGGTCTTCTATTCTGGTAATTTAAATAATAGGCGTGTTCCCATACATCCAATCCTAAAATAGGGAAGCCTTCGCAGGCTACACCAGGCATTAACGGGTTGTCCTGATTTGGTGTAGAACAAATTTCCAATTTACCTCCTTTATGTACACAAAGCCAAGCCCAACCAGAACCAAACCTTGTTCCTGCCGCGGTGCTAAACTTATCCTTAAATTCTTCGTAAGAACCAAAGGCGCTATTAATAGCATCTGCTACTTCGCCGGTTGGCACTCCGCCACCATTCGGGGATAAAATTTTCCAGAATAAGGAATGGTTGTAAAATCCACCCCCATTGTTCCTAACGGCACCATTGGCCATATCCAAACCATTTAAAATATTCTCAATCGACTTTCCTTCCAAATCGGATCCTGCTATGGCTCCATTTAACTTGGTGGTATATCCGTTGTGATGTTTTGTATGATGTATTTCCATTGTCCTAGCATCTATATGCGGTTCTAAAGCATCATAAGCATAAGGCAATTTTGGTAATTCAAAAGCCATAGTTTTTTTGTTTTATCGTTAATATTATTTTCACTTCAAATTTACAATTTTTAACATTTATATTACCCTAATAATTTGTTAAGAACTGTCTGATAATGCTTATTTTGCAACCAAAACAAAGTGCAGGATAGCTCCTTTAAAATATATAATGCTTCAGCAGGTTCCGGAAAAACTTACGCACTCTCCAAAGCATATTTAAAGATAGTGCTGTCTTCACCGCGCAGTTTCAAACGCATTTTGGCAATAACGTTTACTAACAAAGCAGTAAACGAAATGAAAAAGCGTATTCTAGCCAGCCTCTTTACTTTCAGTAAAACAACATCAATTAAAGAAGCTTCCCCATTGTTTATAGATGTCATGGAAGAATTGGATATGACACAAGAATCTCTTAAAAAACTAAGCAAAACCACTCTTAGGGAACTACTACACAATTATGCTTTTTTTGACATCTCTACTATTGATAAATTTACACATAGACTCATAAGAACCTTCGCAAAAGACCTCAAAATTTCTCAAAACTTTGAGGTAATCCTTGATACAGACTTGCTATTGGACGAAGCGGTTTCCCGAGTCATTGCAAAAGCGGGAGAAGAATTAGAACTCACTAAGGTTCTAATGGATTTTGCATTGGAAAAAATAGATGACGATAGAAGTTGGGACATTGCATTTGACCTTACTAAAATTGGAAAGCTATTATTTAACGAGAATAACGTAACACACATAAAAAATCTAGAAAACAAATCAATCGCAGACTTTTCAGCACTAAAAAAAAACATCTCCAACGCTATTTCCAAGTACCAAAAAGAAATAATTACCCACGCAAATCTGAGTTTACAACTCATAGAAAACAATCATTTAGTGTTTAGTGATTTTTCATCAAGTTACTTTCCAAAATTCCTGACGAAAATAGCAGCGGGAAACTTAAATCAGGATTTTAAAAGTGCTTGGAAGCAGAATTTTGAAACAAATCCTCTTTACAACAAAACCTGTAAAGAGCCGACCAAATCTACCTTAGATGGCCTTCATGCCGGGTTCAGTATTATTTTTAGAGAGATTGAGCACAAATTGATGCACTTTAATTTTTTACAGAACGCATACAGAAACCTTGTTCCGCTTACCTTACTAAATGCCATACAAAAAGAAATAAAAAGCATTCAAAAGGAAAAAGACCAACTATCTATCTCAGAATTCAACACGATTATATCAAACGAAATCAAAAATCAGCCTGCACCTTTTATATACGAGCGTTTAGGGGAAAAGTACGGACATTATTTTATCGATGAATTTCAGGACACCTCACAAATGCAATGGAACAATCTTATTCCGTTAATAGGGAATGCTTTGGAAAGTGAGGACGAACAAGGCCAAACAGGATCTCTTTTTCTTGTAGGCGATGCCAAGCAAGCGATTTACAGATGGCGCGGAGGAGAAGCAGAGCAATTTCTAGAATTAGCTACCCTACAAACCAATCCCTTTTCCGTTCAGGGAGAAACTCGAATGCTTCCTCGAAATTATCGCAGTCATGACGAAATCGTTCATTTCAACAATACCTTTTTTCAAAGTATTAGTTCGTTTTTGGAACATCCAAAATACAGACTGTTCTTTGAAGAAGGGAACCGCCAAGAAACCAACCAAAAAGAAGGAGGGTATGTACATCTCTCTTTTTTAGAAGATGCCGATGACGCGGCATATGCTCTAAAAACGATGCTTCACATAAGGGAATCTTTATCCCAAGGCTTTGACTATAAGGATATTTGTATCCTGGTACGCAAGAAAAAACATGGCGTGCTATTGGCAAATCATCTCATGAAAGAGGCTGTTCCTGTAGTTTCTTCGGAATCACTACTACTTTCCAGTAGTCCTAAGGTTAAATTTTTGATTTCCCTCGCCAGACATACCATGCAGCCAAACGAAGCGGAACTTAATTATGATGTGCTGCACTTTCTGTCACGTGAACAAAAGGATACTCATACCTATATAGAAGCAAACCTAAAAGAACTTGAAAAATTACTCCTAAACTCCTATGGTTTTAACGGAAAGCTTTTTAGGGAGTCCGCTATATACGATGGTATGGAACACGCAATCAAAGTTTTTGATCTAATACCAAACTCGGATGCACACCTTACCGCTTTTATGGATACTGTTTTTGAAGTGCAGCAAAAAGATGGAGCAGACATCCAATCTTTTTTAACGTATTGGGACAAGAAAGGGAAGAAGCTAAGCATAAGCACTCCTGAAACTACTAATGCAGTGCAGATAATGACCATACATAAATCCAAGGGCTTAGAATTTCCAGTCGTTATTTTCCCATATGCTAATACCTATATTTTTGAAGAAATAGAACCAAAACTATGGACCACCGTTGCACCGGCTTCGTTTTCTGGGTTTAAAGAACTTCTCCTTTCTAAAAAACAAGAGGTACGTGAATACGGGGAGCAAGAAGCATTGCTTTTTGATGAGGAACAGCAAAAGCTACACTTAGATGCTTTTAATCTTTTATACGTAGCACTTACAAGGGCAGAAACTTCACTTTATGTTATAAGTGAGAAGGACTTAAATAAAGACGGCTCCCACAAGCCAAACTATTTCTCCGGACTTTTCATTCACTTCCTTCAATCCAAAGGACTTTGGGCCAAAAACAAAGAGGATTATACCTTTGGTGCGCTTCCAATACGTTTAAAAGTTGAGCATACAGAACAAAACCATCTAGAAATACCTTATCTATATACTCACAAGAACAGGTCTAGTTTCAAAATTTTAACTAAAGCAGGTATGCTTTGGAACACCACCCAAGAAGAGGCTATTAAAAAAGGTAATACTATACATTATATATTGAGCCAAATTCATAGTTATAAAGATGTGGAGGCTGCTATGAAATTTGCCTTACAAAAAGGTTTTATAATGTCAGATGAACTAGCAAGTATAAAAGGCAAGGTTCTAGAGGTTGTTACCCATCCAAAACTAATACCTTTGTTTGGAGAAAAAAATACGGTATTCAACGAAAAGGAAATCCTCTTGGCCAACAGACAAAAATTAAGACCTGATCGGGTGGTGCTTATAAACAATAAAGCTTCCATAATAGATTATAAGACAGGAAGGCGAAATCCAGCATATAAGGATCAAATACTATCCTATGCCAATGCCTTAGAATCTATGGGGTATATAATAGACAAAAAAATCATTGTTTATATAGACACAACTATAACTACACAATTTATTTAATAAGAACATGTACGGAAAAATTAAAGATCACTTACAAGCAGAATTACAACAGATTAAGGAAGACGGACTTTTTAAAGAGGAACGCATCATTGTTTCTCCCCAAGACACCGTTATAAAGATTTCTACTGGAGAAGAGGTGCTTAACTTCTGTTCCAATAACTACTTAGGGCTTTCCTCACATCCAGATGTGGTACAAGCTGCTAAAGACACTTTGGACAGTCATGGTTTTGGCATGTCCTCGGTACGATTCATTTGTGGGACACAGGACATCCATAAAACGCTAGAAGGAAAGATCGCCGATTTCTACGAAACGGAGGATACTATTCTATACGCAGCAGCATTCGATGCCAACGGAGGTGTCTTTGAACCTTTACTCACCGCAGAGGATGCCATTATATCAGATTCCCTAAACCACGCATCCATCATAGATGGTGTGCGCTTGTGCAAGGCAAAACGATATAGATATGCTAATAGCGATATGCCAGACCTCGAAAAACAACTACAACAAGCTAATAAAGACAATGCAAGATTTAAAATAATTGTTACGGATGGCGTTTTCTCTATGGATGGCTTAGTGGCACCCCTAGATAAAATTTGTGACTTAGCAGACAAATATGACGCCTTAGTCATGATAGACGAATGTCATGCGACAGGCTTTATAGGAACTAAAGGAATTGGCACCTTAGAAGAGAAAAATGTAATGGGACGAATAGATATCATTACAGGAACTTTAGGAAAAGCATTAGGCGGTGCCATGGGTGGATACACCACGGGCAAGAAAGAGATTATAGAATTATTACGCCAACGCTCTAGACCCTATTTGTTTTCGAATTCCTTGGCACCTGCTATTGTAGGAGCTTCCATTAAGGTATTCGAAATGCTTAAGGATAACACTACACTTAGAGATACCCTGCAAGAAAACACAGCTTACTTTAAAAAAGGAATTAAAAACGCTGGGTTTGACATTATCGACGGAGAATCTGCCATTGTACCCGTAATGTTGTACGATGCAAAACTTTCTCAAGTGATGGCAGGTAAACTTCTTGAAAAAGGTATTTACGTGATAGGATTCTTTTACCCTGTAGTACCTAAAGGGAAAGCGCGTATACGAGTACAGCTCTCAGCAGCTCACACAAAAGAACATTTGGATAAGGCTATTGCGGCCTTTACGGAAGTAGGTAAAGAATTAAAAATCGTTTAAATGACCTATTTATTCTATCAAATGCGTTAAAAAAAATAGGAAATTGATTTTGTTAATAATATTTAACAAGTTACATTTGCAGCTAATAAACACTTAAACTTAAAAATTTTGAACATGAAACATCTTAGCAAATTAATCCTTGTTGTCCTGCTTGTTGTAGGTTTTAACAACATACAAGCGCAAGACGAGAATAATCCTTGGCAAATACAATTCGGGATTAACGCAATTGACGTATACCCGACCGGTGCTGACAATTTACCAGAAGGAGCTCAAAGCTCTTTTGGTAACGAGTACTTTAATGCAAACGACCACTGGAATATTCTTCCTTCTATCTCTTATATTGGACTTTCCAAATATATAGGTGACGGATTCTCTGTTGGAGCAAGAGGTTCTTTAAACAAAATAAGCAAACTTGGTGACGTTTCAGTTGATGATTTGTCTCACTATGCTATAGATGGTACAATAAAATATAACATCCTTGAGAATACCGTTGTTGATCCTTTCGTTGAGATTGGTGGTGGTTACACTTGGGTTGATGAAATTGGTGCTGGTACTGTAAATGGTGGTATTGGTGTAAACATCTGGTTTACAGAAAGTCTAGCTCTTACCTTACAATCCAATTATAAGCATGCTTTTGAGGATTATGGCGTTACACATTTCCAACACATGGCTGGTCTTGCTATCAAATTTGGTGGTACTGACACTGATGGTGATGGTATATATGACAAAGATGATGCTTGTCCAGAAGTTGCTGGTTTAGAAGCTTTCAATGGTTGTCCAGATGCTGACGGCGATGGTATTGAAGATAGCAAAGATAGCTGTCCTAACGAAGCTGGTTCTAAAGAAATGAACGGTTGTCCAGATGCTGACGGTGACGGTGTTGCTGATAAAGATGATGCTTGTCCTAACG
>CAZMUV010000102.1:0-11154 GCA_964569345.1 uncultured Maribacter sp.
TTTTTAGATAATTAAGACAATAACTTCGCGAGTTTCTATTTATTTAAAAATAGATGTCTTGGGCCACTCTAAACGTATTGGCATGCGCATCTACAATGGTTTTGATATCCGGCGAGTAGCCGCCTCCCATACTGCATTGCACAGGAATTTGTAGTTGATGGCATGTTTCCAACACAAAAGCGTCTCGATGTTTGCAGCCATCAACGGTAAGACCCAAGGTGCCTAACTTATCCGTGGAAATAACATCTACACCACAAAGGTAAAAAATGAAGTCTGGCCGTTCTTGATCTACCAGTTTTCGAAGGGTATTTTTTAAGATGGATAAATACTCGGAATCGTTTGTGCCTTTTGCTAATGGAATATCTAAATCTGATTTCTCCTTCTTGAAAGGATAATTTGCCGCACCGTGCATGGAAAAAGTAAATACGGAAGTATCATCCTGAAAAATCTCTGCGGTTCCATTTCCCTGATGCACATCTAAATCAATAATTAGTATTTTTTTAGCTAAGTTTTTAGCCTGTAAGTAACGAGCACCTATGGCTTGGTCGTTCAGCATACAAAACGCCTCTCCCCTATCTGTATACGCATGGTGTGTGCCTCCAGCAATATTCATGGCCACACCATATTCTAATGCAAATTCACACCCTTTCATAGTGCCATCCGCTATAATACGCTCTCGCTCTACCAAATCTTCGGTTAACGGGAACCCTATTTTTCGAGCTTGTTTGTGAGGAATCTTTATGTTCAACAAGTCATAGAAATACTCAGGATCATGTACCGCAACGATATATTTGTCATTTGGGATGTCCGGCTCAAAGAAATTTGCTTGCCCACAAGTACCCTCGTGTAACAATTGCTTGGGCAGTAAATCATACTTCAACATAGGAAAGCGATGGCCTTCGGGCAGTGGGTGCTGGTAAATGGGGTGGTAAGCAATTTTGAGCATGGTCTGCAAAGATAAACCTAATCAACTCTATTGGCAGGCGCAACGAAGTAGTCTTTTAGTCCCGCTGACTATATTTCAAAATCCTACACTACCTTTGCAGTCATGCAGAACGCTATTACCACAGATATCGCTTTTTGCCAACAGTTGTTGAAAGACAATAAATTGGTCGCCATACCTACCGAAACGGTATATGGACTAGCAGCAAATGCTTTTAATAAAGAAGCGGTGCAGCGAATTTTTGAAATGAAAGACAGGCCACTTTTTAATCCCATGATTGTACATATTCATGATATCGCACAGTTACAATATTTGGCAAACGACATTCCGGATAAAGCCATGCAACTGGCAAGAGCATTTTGGCCGGGAGCCTTGACCTTGATTTTATCAAAAAATGATTCAGTTCCTGATATTATTACAGCTGGCAAATCTACTGTTGGTGTGCGTATGCCCAACCATCTAGTAACCCTTGAATTATTGAAAGGTTTGGACTTTCCTTTGGCGGCACCTAGCGCTAATCCTTTTACTAAAGTAAGTCCTACATCTGCCCAGCATGTAGCACATTATTTTGGTAACCGTATTCCTGCCATTTTAGATGGTGGCCCTTGTGAAGTTGGGCTGGAATCTACCATTGTAGGTTTTGATGGAGAACATCCCGTGCTATACCGTAAAGGTGGAATTTCCATTGAGGCTATAGAAGCTGTTGTAGGAAAGGTGCAGTTACTGACCAAGAATGAAACCGCTCCTCAGGCACCCGGGATGCTTTTAAAACACTATTCTCCAAGTACACCTCTAATGATTAGTGATGATATTCAAAAAAGTCTTGAAATTCATACTGATAAACGTATTGGAATACTTTCCTTTTATGCAGATGATTTTTCAGGAGCACAAATCATCAAAGTTTTGTCGCCAACCAGAAACATGGAAGAATCCGCAAAAGCATTGTTTGCCACCTTGCATGAACTTGATGAATTGAATCTTGATTTGATCATCGCCGAACGGTTCCCCGAAGAGGGACTGGGTAGCAGTATTAATGATCGTTTGTTTCGAGCCCAGAATTGAGTGTAATTCGTATTCTGAACGCTACCTTCATTACTTTGAGGCACTACGCTATTGGTTTGAAGTCAACATGCTTTCAAACAATAGATTACTTCGTCGCTCGAAAACATAAGGTGTAAAGAATCTTTTTTTAATAAACACATAGACGTTTGCATTTATTTGATTTTGTATTTCGCATTACCAAAGACTACTTCTTATGCATCGCCAATTGAATCCGTTTTCGGGGAATATCCACGGTCAATACTTTGACTATAATTTGCTGATGTAGGTTGACATGGGCGCTAACATCCTTTACAAAACCATCGGATAGATTGGACACATGAATAAGCCCGCTTTCTTTGATGCCAATATCAACAAAACAGCCGAAATTGGTGATGTTATTGACGATTCCTGGTAGTAATTGTCCTTCTCTAAGGTCTTCTATAGAACGGATATTTTGGTCAAAAGTAAAGACCTTAGCCTTTTCGCGCCTGTCTAATCCTGGCTTTTCCAACTCGGCCAAAATATCTTCTAAAGTAGGTATCCCTAGCTCATCTGTACGATACTTTTGGAGCTCTATTTCCTTCAAAAGTAATTTATTGCCAACAATTTGTACTAGGTCTGCTTTTTGGTCTTTTGCCATTTGATATACAACAGCATAGCGTTCTGGATGAACGGAAGAATCGTCCAAAGGATTTTCTCCATCTTTAATCCGTAAAAATCCAGCGCCCTGTTCAAAAGCCTTATTGCCAAGTCTAGCGACTTTTTTTATATCGTTACGAGCGGTAAAAGCACCATTATCCTTTCTGTATGCCACAATATTTTCTGCCAGTTTTGGACCTATACCACTAACATAACTAAGCAATGGAACACTGGCAGTATTGATGTTAACGCCTACGGAGTTCACACAACTTTCCACTACCCTATCCAAGGAAGTTTTTAGCTTGGTTTGGTCTACATCATGCTGGTATTGCCCAACACCAATAGATTTTGCATCTATCTTAACCAATTCTGCCAAGGGGTCGGCCAATCTTCTACCTATAGATACGGCACCTCGCACAGTAACATCATAATTTGGAAATTCGTCTCTTGCGATTTTTGATGCAGAATAGATAGATGCTCCGGCTTCACTAACGACAAATACTTCAATTGGATTTTTAAAAATCACCTTTTTAACTAAGCGTTCCGTTTCGCGCGATGCGGTCCCATTACCTATGGCTATTGCTTCAATTTTATAGGCATTGGCCAAGGAACTTAGTTTTTTTATTGCACCTGAAACATCGTTTTGGGGTGCATGTGGATAGATGGTCTCATTGTGCACTAAATTTCCTTGGGCATCTAAGCAAACTAGCTTACAGCCGGAGCGGAACCCAGGATCTAAAGCTAAAATACGCTTCTCACCCAAAGGCGCACCCAACAACAGCTGTCTTAGGTTTTTGGCAAAAACCCCAATAGCATCTTCATCTGCTTTCTCTTTTGCGCTCTTTAGTAATTCGTTACTCAAGGAAGGAAAAAGGAGCCTTATATAGGCATCGGAAATTGCCAGTTCTAATTGCGTTGCAGAAGGAGAATTATGGTTTTTGATGATACGTTGCTGCATTCGGTTTAGTGTACCTTCATCATCGATTTCAATTTTTATTCGGATGTATTTTTCCGATGCTGCTCGTGCAATCGCTAAAAACCGATGTGATGGGCAACGATTCAAGGCTTCGCTCCAGTCAAAATAATCGCGGTATTTCTGTGCTTTTTCGTCGTCCTTTTTGGTGCTCACTACTTTTGTAGTAATAAGGGCGAAACGTTCTAATTGCGTTCTTAGCAGGTTACGGATATCGGTACGTTCATTGATCCATTCCGAAATAATATGACGCGCACCTTCCAAGGCCTCATCTTCATTTTGCACTTGGTGGTTTAGATACTGGCTGGCGAGGTATTCAATATCCTCCGAACGTTGGCCCATTATAATTTTCGCCAAAGGTTCCAATCCGTTTTTACGCGCCACCTCCGCCTTGGTCTTTTTGCTTTTCTTGAAGGGAAGGTAAAGATCCTCTAGCTGAATCAAATCTGCTGCCGACTCAAACTTAGTTCTAAGCTCTTGGGTAAGCGTGCCTTGTTCATCAACTGCCTTAATAATCGCTTTTTTTCGCTTTTCTAAGGCCTCAAATTGTTCTTTAAACTGTACAATTGCTCCAATCTGCACCTCGTCTAGGTTACCTGTTCGTTCTTTTCTATACCGGGATATAAAAGGTACCGTACAATCTTCGTTTAAAAGGGCAACCGTATTCTGGATGCTTTTTTCTGGGAGTTGTGTGTGCTTTAGGATGTAGGGGATGAGGTTCATGAAAATTGAATTAATTGATACTAAGGATTTTACAAGTAAACTATAGTCTAAATCCTATCGTGTTTCTAGGTTCTCTCCCCGTGCTTAAGGAGCGCTTGAATTGACAATCGGGATAAAATAAAAATCAGTTTATCCTTTCCCCATTACCAACACCATCCATATCAGGATTAACAAAAACCAATTTCCCATCTGCATTTTCAGTCATTAAAATCATGCCTTCGCTTTCCACTCCCCTTAGGGCTCGTGGTGCCAAATTGACCAATACGGTTACTTGCTTTCCTACAATTTCTTCTGGAGTAAAGCTCTCTGCTATACCAGAAACAATAGTACGAACATCAAGACCTGTATCTACTTTTAATACCAATAATTTCTTTGCTTTTGCCATCTTTTCAGCTTCGATAATGGTACCTATACGCATATCCAGTTTGCTAAAATCATCAAACGTAATGGTGTCTTTTTGAGGTTCAACCGCTTTGTTCATTTGCTCGTTTGCTTTTTTTGTAGCTTCTAATTTCGCTAATTGGGCTTCAATTTCTTGGTCTTCTACTTTGCGGAATAAAAGTTCAGCTTTGTTTATGTTGTGGCCAGCTTGGAGTAAGGTTTGCTTTGTAGAAACATCGTTCCATTTTAGCCCTTCGACTGCGCTTAGGTTAACATTAAGAATAGCCTTAAGCTTGTTAGAAGTAAATGGCAAAAATGGTTCGCTTAAGACAGCTAGGGCAGTTGCTATTTGTAAGGCAACGAACATAATTGTTTTTACCCGTTCTTCATCCTGTTTGATAACCTTCCAAGGTTCTTCATCTGCTAGGTATTTATTACCTAGACGAGCTAGATTCATAAGCTCCTGACCTGCTTCTCTAAAACGGTAACGTTCTATAGAGCTAGAAATGGTTTTAGGAAATTGCTTTAATGCGGCTAAGGTCTCTACATCTACTTCTGAAAAACTTCCTGCCTTTGGTACTTCACCTTCGTAATACTTATTCGTTAAAACGACTACTCTATTGATGAAATTACCAAAGATAGCCACTAGCTCATTGTTATTTCTGGCTTGAAAATCTTTCCAGGTGAAATCGTTATCCTTGCTTTCAGGTGCATTAGCCGTTAAAGTGTACCTAAGCACATCTTGCATATCCGGAAAATCCTGTAAATACTCATGCAACCAAACCGCCCAGTTTTTAGAAGTGGACAACTTATTTCCCTCCAAGTTCAAGAACTCATTCGCTGGTACATTTTCTGGCAATATAAAATCCCCATGTGCCTTAAGTATTGCAGGAAATATGATACAGTGGAAAACAATATTATCTTTTCCAATAAAATGCACCAATTTAGTGTCGTCAGATTTCCAGTAAGGTTCCCAGTCTTTTCCTTCGCGTTCTGCCCATTCCTTGGTAGATGATATATAGCCAATAGGGGCGTCGAACCAAACGTAGAGTACTTTTCCTTCGCCACCTTTTACTGGCACAGGAATACCCCAATCTAAATCGCGCGTTACGGCTCTAGGCTCTAAACCACCATCAATCCACGATTTACATTGTCCGTAAACGTTGGGTTTCCAATCGTTCTTATGTCCCTCTAAAATCCATTTCCGTAAAAAATCCTCGTAACGGTCTAAGGGTAAAAACCAATGTGTAGTTTCTTTGGTTGTAGGAACGGAACCGGTTATGGTAGACTTAGGGTTAATTAAGTCCGTAGCATTTAGTGTAGATCCGCAATTCTCACATTGATCTCCGTAAGCTTCCTCGTTACCACATTTGGGGCAGACCCCTGTAACAAATCGATCGGCTAAAAATTGCTTTGCTTCATCATCGTATAGTTGGGCCGTAGTCTCTTCAATAAAATCACCTTGATTGTATAGTTTCTTAAAAAAATCGGATGCCGTTTTATGATGTATGGGCGCTGATGTCCTAGAATAATTATCGAATGTAATTCCAAAATCAGCAAAGGATTTCTTGATTATGGCATGATATTTATCGACAACTTCTTGAGGTGTAATCCCTTCTTTTTTGGCCTTCATGGATATAGCTACTCCATGCTCATCACTACCACAAATAAAGGCTACATTTTTGTCGATGCCCCTTAAATATCGCGCATAAATATCTGCCGGAACATATACACCTGCTAAATGTCCTATATGGATAGGTCCGTTCGTGTACGGGAGTGCTGCTGTAATCGTATATCTTTTGGGCGAATCTAGTGTGGACATCTAATTTTATTAAGCCACAAAAATAAAGATTTTTATACCGGTGCGACAGCTGTTACTCAAAAAAGAAAAAACCTTCGACATATCCAGAGGATACGACCGAAGGTCAAGTTACATAGTGGGGAAACAGTTTACGCTACCATAACGGATTTACTCATTTTTTGATTTTGTACACTTATACGATAAATGTACTTTCCGGTAGATAGGTGCTTGGGCAGGCGTTCTCTTATATTTATTTCTGTAGAACCTTCCATCATCATCTCATTAAAGACGGTTCCTACGTTTTGCCCTAAAATATTATACAGTTGAATATCTACATGGGCCGTAAAAGGCATTTCCAGATAAATATGCGGTGTGCTGTCCGTTGGATAATATGGTTTATGGACAACGGCATTCAATAGATTTGGGTCAAAAGGGTTCTCAGAAGGATCACTACCGTCTGGATTTATTGGTGTTGGCGGTGTAACATCCCCATCGCTATAAGCAATATCAGGAAAATCGGTTCCACTACAATTAAAGCCTAGGTTTACTGGTGCATAAGGATGATCCAGTAAATGCTGTTCTACCAAAGGAACATCAACGCAAAGCCATTCTGCCAGCACGGTGGCATATAGGTCTCTAAAGTCCATAGTGTACTCCAAGTTTCCTCTTCCATCTGGATCTTCCAAAGTTGGATGGTCCCCTACAAAGGCACTTCCATTAAGTCCAGAACCAAAGAAAAGGGTAGGTGCTGCTTTACCATGATCGGTTCCATTGGAACCGTTTTCAAATATTCGGCGACCAAACTCAGAAAAAGTCATACTTAATACTTTATCGTCTTGCTGCGTGAAAGCGATATCTTCATAAAATGTATTGATAGCAACAGATAGGTTGGTCATCAAACGTTCATGAGCTAAAGGTTGGTTACCGTGGGTATCAAAACCACCCATGGAAATCATATATACTTTTGTACCTAGGTTTCCTTTAATCAATTTTGCTAATAATTTCATCTGACGTGCAAAACCATTATCTTGATATTCTACTTGATTCTGTCCTCTTTCATAAGCTTCGTGAATAAGACCTGAATATTCATAGGTTGTATTGGCAACGCCTCTTAAAAATTTTAATTGATCACCATACATACAGTCATTAAAAAGCTCGTCTCCAAGACCGTAAACAACACCGGACTCCGCAATCTCCTCTAGTTGATTGATGTTGGAAGTGGTAAACGCATAATTTGTTTCTTCACCTTGAAATACCAAACTACCAAATTGTCCAATTTGAATGGCCGCTGGTGCAGCTGGTGGATTTATAAGATAATCAGGATAGATGTTCTCGAAGTGCCTTCCCATCCAACCAGTATTCAAACCACTGAATCCATTGGTATCCAAATCGGTGTTTGCAAAAATATCGGAACCTGTAAAGTGAGAAAGACTTTGTCCTTCGTATCCTACACCATGTACCGCTTTAAATTGGCCTTCGCCCCACATAGGTTCCAAAGAACTCATATAAGAAGGTACGCCAAACTCATCGGTGAGTTTTAGGACTTTACTTTCAGGAATATAAATATTAGGTCTTGCGTTTGCATAGGCATCGTATTGCTCTATGGGTATAACGGTACTTAACCCGTCATTACCGCCCGAAAGCCTAATAAGGATAAGAATATTGTCGGTTTCTGCAGCGGCAATTCCTGCCGATAATGGCGATGGTGCGTTTGCAGTAAGCATGTTAGAACCAAGCATCATGGAGCCAGAACCGGCTATTCCCAATGCTTGTAAAAAAGAACGACGGCTCCAGTATTTGTGTTCGTCATCGTGTCCCTCGTGTTGTATTCCTTTATTAGGGGTGTGGTGTGTATGGCACATAGAAGTAGGTGTTATTTTAATTGATATTCAGGTTGTCTTGCTAGATATTGTAAGAGAAGGTATACTTGGAATGGGGCTTGAGGCCAACCGAATAAGGTCCAAGATTCTTGGTTTCCTCCTTCAAAATACACTTCCTCAACATCGCTCCTAAAAATAGCGAATGCTTTTTCATACTCTCCTTCGTCTAAAAGACCTTTTGGGAGAATAAAATCAATAATCAATCTAGCGACAACATCAGGGTTGTACGTAGTTAACCCTACATTACCTGCAATGGATAGACCCAAACTTCTAAACTGTTCGTTATCCTGTTGGTAGAAGACCTCAAAGATGCTCTCCATGGTGAGCCATCTTCCAATAATAAAATTATTATTAATCCACTGTCTATCTCTTTGCCAACCGGCAACATCAAAGGGTTCAAATAGTTCCTGACTCAGAAGTCTACTGTAATTAGCCATTTCGCTAATGTTCGTATCCGTATACGCGAAATCAGTTTCATTAAGGGTATTAAAATATAAGTCAAACGGACTTTTAATAATAACACCTATAGCTTCATCGTCAAAGAAGTGCTGACTTTTAAAGAGTTGTCTCAGTACTGGGGCTAATTCAAAATCATTAGCGACCATGGTTGCTGCCATTCCATTGAGTATCGACTCCGCCTCGGCTGCCAAGGCGTCTGGGTGTACAAAAAATTTATATAATTTCTTTGAGATAAAAAAAGCAATTTGATCTGCCCTTTCAGTAAAAAGGATGTCGATTACATCATCATAACCCCAATTTCCAGTCTGTCCTAAAATGGTCTTGGCACCTTCATCGTGCCGGTCTGCTCTATATGTTACCTGCGTACAGCCAACTTCTCCACGTTCTACATAACCGGTGAGGGCTCTAGCCGTTTCAATGACATCTTCTTCGGTATATCCCTGTCCTTCTCCTAAGGTAAATAACTCATATAGTTCACGAGCATAGTTTTCATTAGGATTATTACCGTTATTGAACACACCGTCTAAATAATACAACATGGCGCTTGTGAGTCCAATTTCACTAACAAAAGTCTTAAAATTACCAAGCGAGTTTCGCTGGAGACAGTTGATATAATAATAAAGGAATGAATTACAATCGTAGACATCTACCTCAGTAACGAAATGGTTGCTCCAAAAAAAGCTTAACCGATCCCTAAGATTGTTCTTTAATAAACCATTCGCATAATCCAATCGAAACTGGCCGCGTTGTTGGTTTCTTAGCTGTCTTCTTGCATCGCCATCCTCGGGATAATTGGCATTTGTCCAATCTGCCCAAACCGGTGGTGGTAGTACAGGTATATTTAAGGCTTGGTCTACTAGGGTGTCCACAAGGGTACCTGCGTTTTGACCAACCGCCTGTTGAATAGTTTCTACAGATGCGCTAAATCCTAACCTCCTGTACAAGTGCAAAGCACGAGCTTGATCAAGGGGCACAGTGTAGGGCGCAAGAGTAGAAGTATTACAATTAATGAAATATTCCATAGTCTTAAAAAGGCGTTAGTAAATTACGTTCATAGAGTTGGGGCTCTTATCTAACGTAACGAAATTTGGCTTAGTACGCTAAACCACTTATTTTCGTTAACTGACAACCAAATTTACATTCTAAATGGAAAATATCCGCTAAACACCTCGTATTTTCGATGAAATACAGTTTTTTGAAATAATTTTATGGGTAAACACAACGAATTTGGTAAAGAAGGCGAACAGATTGCAACAGATTTTCTCTTAAAAAAAGGATACACCATATCTTATCGAAACTATAGATACTTAAAAGCAGAAATTGATATTATAGCCAAAAAAGATGATACCGTAGCTATTGTAGAAGTGCGCTCTAGAAGGTCTGATTACATCGAAAATATTGCGGAAACTGTAACACCAAAAAAAATAAAACTCCTAGTAATGGCAGCTGATCATTACATTTTAAGTGCCGATTTAGATGTAGAAGTACGTTTCGATATTATTACTATACTTAAAAATAAGAACCGTTTCGAAATCGAACATTTAGAAAACGCTTTTTACCATTTTTGAACTCCACTACCATTATAGCATTAAATTACGCAACATATTGTTTTATTTGTAACAAGTTGTTATATTCGCAAACAACCACGCCTTCATGAAAACCATTTCTTCTGTAGTAGAACAGTATATCAAGAAAAAACCATTTCTTCAAAGTGCGTTAGCACAAGGAATCATAAACCTGACATCGCTTTCTAGAATTGTAAAGCCCGAAATAGAAGAAGAATTAGGGAAAGACATCCGAAACGGAGCTATTGTAATGGCGCTTAAACGGCTGTCGGACGATTTGGAATTCAGAGCTACCCATAAAATCATTAAAGTCTTAAAAAATATTGGGGAAATCACTGTAAGGTCTTCTTTGACTGACTACACCTTTTTGGCATCGGATAACATTTTAGTACAACAAGCGAAGCTTTTAGAGGAGGTAAATAATAAACAAGATGTTTTTTACACCTCTTCCCGAGGTGTGAACGAAATCAATATCGTAATCAGCAATGTAATGGACGCCAACGTAGAGCGACTGTTTGCAGACGAACGATGTACACAGAAAGCGGAGGAACTCTCTTCTATTACGGTAAAACTTCCTGCAGAAAATGTCTCTGTACCCGGCATCTACTACTTTATATTCCAACGTTTGGCTTGGGAAGGAATTGTACTTTACGAAGTTATTTCTACCACCAATGAGTTTACTATACTGGTAAACGAAGAACAGGTAGATATTGCCTTTAAGACTATTAAAGATCTTAAGATGCTTTAAC
>CAZMUV010000103.1:0-11139 GCA_964569345.1 uncultured Maribacter sp.
AGATGATTTCGGTTTCCACTTCCATCGGTTTGGAACCCAAGAGCTTGTTGTAAAACTCCTTACCCCATGTCCATTCCCATTTTTTGGAAGAAGATGCCATATAGCGCTCTTTTGCTTCTTCAGATAGGGTTTGGAACATTACATTTTCAATAGCAGCCAAAATAACTTCTATCCCTATTAATAGTAACAGCACAAAAACTAGGAATAGTGACGCTATCGGATAGGCAATGAAGGCTGGTTGATTGCCTGAATCGATAAAGTACTCCATCAATCCAAAAACGGTAAAAAAGAGTAGTGGAATCCGTATCCACCAAGGAGACATATTTTTCATAACTCAATGTTTTGCTGGTTGTTATTATCTAGAGGAATTTCGCTCATTTCTTTTATGTGCTCTTTTGATGCGGTAAACACCCATGCAAAAAGCACTACAAAAAAGACGAAGAAAATTAAAAGTGATATCATGGGGTAGGTAGCTACCCCATCTATACTTTCCATATATCCTTTTACAAATTTTAGCATGGCTTTATTTATTTTCTGAGATTAACTCGTTCGTTTCTTTTATTTTAATGTCGGTACCTAAACGCTGTAAGTAAGCAATCATGGATACAATCTCCCTATCTCGCATTTCTACAAACTCGGTTCCATTTTCTGCCGCATTTTTTTTAGACGCTTCATAGCTATTTGCAAAGTCAGGATCAGAATAGAGGTTCTTCTCAATTTTGGTCGCCTGCTCGTCCATAAGTGCCTCAGCGTTCATTATCTCCTCATCGGTGTAAGGCACTCCGAGGGTAACCATAGCTTCCATCTTTGTTTGGATATTGCTACGATCATGTTCGTCGTTTATCATCCAGGAATACGATGGCATAATTGATCCTGACGACGTACTTTGCGGATCGTACATATGGTTAAAGTGCCAGTTGTCCGAATACTTTCCTCCAACACGCAATAAATCCGGTCCGGTACGTTTACTTCCCCATAGGAAAGGGTGATCGTACACAAACTCTCCTGCCTTAGCATACTCGCCATAACGCTCTACCTCACTACGGAACGGTCGTACCATTTGTGAGTGACAACCCACACAACCTTCACGTATATAAAGGTCCCTTCCTTCCAATTCTAAAGGTGTGTATGGTTTTACACTGGTAATGGTAGGGATATTGGATTTTACCAAAATGGTAGGAACAATTTGTATGACACCACCAATTAGGATGGCTACCGTAGCTAATATTGTAAGTTGAATTGGCTTACGCTCTAACCAGGTATGGAAGGTTTCCCCAGAAGTTCTTTTACTAGAAACTCGTGTTAGCGCTGCTGCTTCTGCAAGCTCATCTTCTACTTTCTGTCCAGATTTAATGGTTATAATTACGTTATATACCATAACAAGGGCACCAACAATGTACAGACTACCACCTATGGCTCGCATCCAGTACATGGGCATAATCTCGTTTACCGTCTCTAAGAAGTTACCGTAAACCAAGGTGCCATCTGGGTTAAATTCTTTCCACATTAACGCTTGTGTAAACCCAGCGACGTACATAGGCAATGCGTAAAGGATGATACCTAAAGTACCTATCCAAAAGTGGAAGTTGGCTAAACCGGTAGATGCCAATTTTGTTTTGAACATTTTGGGAACCAACCAGTAAATCATACCAAAGGTCATAAAACCGTTCCAAGCTAATGCACCAACATGCACGTGGGCAATAATCCAATCGCTAAAGTGTGCAATGGCATTTACGTTTTTTAAGGACAACATTGGGCCTTCAAAAGTGGCCATACCATAGCCAGTAATGGCAACTACCATGAATTTCAATGTTGGGTCTGTACGCACTTTATCCCAAGCACCACGTAGGGTCAATAACCCGTTTATCATACCACCCCAAGAAGGTGCAATCAACATGATAGAGAAGGCAACACCTAGGTTCTGGGCCCAGTCCGGCAATGCAGAATATAACAAGTGGTGTGGTCCTGCCCAGATATATATAAAGATTAGTGACCAAAAGTGAACAATGGATAATTTATAGGAATATACTGGTCTATTTGCAGCTTTGGGCACAAAATAATACATCAGTCCTAAGAAAGGTGTCGTTAAAAAGAAGGCTACTGCATTATGTCCATACCACCATTGTACCAAGGCATCTTGAACGCCAGCGTACACAGAATAGCTTTTTAAAGCACTTACCGGAAGTTCAAGACTGTTGAAGATATGGAGTACCGCAACCGTTACGAACGTGGCCACATAAAACCAAATCGCTACGTATAAATGCCGCTGTCTTCTTTTGATCATGGTACCTATTAGGTTTACCCCAAAAGCAACCCAGACCAAGGCAATGGCAATATCTATAGGCCATTCCAATTCAGCATATTCCTTAGATGTAGAATACCCTAAAGGCAAAGTTATAGCAGCTGCTACAATGATTAATTGCCAACCCCAGAAATTGAATTTACTGAGAAAATCGCTAAACATTCTTGCTTTTAGTAGCCGTTGCGTAGAATAATAAACACCCGCAAAAATAGCATTACCCACAAATGCAAAGATGACCGCATTTGTGTGCAAGGGTCTTAAACGCCCAAAACTTAACCAAGATATACCTTCGGTTAAATTAGGAAACATAAACATAAATGCCATCAAAAGTCCGACGGACATTCCTACTATCCCCCATAACATCGTGGCGTAGATGAAATTTTTTACGATTTTATTATCGTAATAAAACTGTTGTACTTCCATAGTTGATTCCTTATTTTATTTTTTTAGTTGGTCAGTTTCAGATGGGTGTTCGCTTTCTTGTGGTTTTACCAGCTCGTCCTCAAAAAGCATACGGACAGATGGCGTGTATGAATCATCATACTGACCACTCCGTACCGATACAATAAAGGCTATGAAAAATAGTATAGCTACCGCTATACTAATTGCTAATAAAATATAAATCACACTCATACCTACCTGAATTCTGTTGTAAAATTAACATGATGAACTAGCAATATATATGACATTTGTCAGGTTTACGAATTATTTTAATTTTTTCCCTAAAAAATTGGTCATCAGTGTCGTAAAACCAACCACGCTTATAGAGCTCAAGGGCATTAATATAGCAGCAATGACAGGCTCTAGCTGTCCTGTTACGGCAAAATAAAGTCCCACAACGTTATAAGCTAAAGACAACATAAAGCTTAATTTAATAATCTTTATCGCCTTTTTGGATGCGAGAATATAATGATATAGTTCCGTAAACTTAGAGGCATCGAGTATACCGTCGCAGGCCGGCGAAAACACATTAATATTTTCCGATATGGCGATACCAACTTCGGCTTGTGCCAAGGCTCCGGCGTCGTTTAGCCCATCACCAACCATCATCACTTTCTTTCCCTGTGCCTGGAGCGATTCTATAAAGCTTAGTTTATCTTTTGGTTTTTGGTTAAAGTATAAGGGCGTAAGCTTTGGTAGTAGTGCTTCCAAACGGACTTTTTCACCCTCGTTATCGCCCGAAAGTATCGCCAAACTCAAGGTTTCCTGCATTGCTTGAAATACCTCGGAAACCCCTGCTCTATATTGGTTGTGGAATATATATTTTCCTTTGTAATCGTTATTATTGGCAATATGTACTGCTGTATCCAGCACATCCCTATGTTCCGGATTTCCAACAAAATCGGCCGAACCTATTTTTATGTGATCGGCTCCTTTACTTGCTTCCAATCCTTTTCCCAAATGTTCATTGTATTGATCCAATGTAATTATGTTCTGTTCGGATAATATAGCGTATAGGGTTCTGCTTAACAGGTGGTTAGATGCACGTAGCGTGTTCTTTAAAAGTGATTCTTCTTCTGCCGTCAAAGGCATCCCTTCATAGGTCGCCGTACTTTTTTGTACAGTGGTAATGGTGCCTGTCTTATCAAAAATAGCGGTATCTATTTTTGCCAATTGCTCTATAGTTTGCGTGTCTTTTAGATAGAATTTTTTTCTGCCAAATATGCGTAGCATATTTCCTAAAGTAAAAGGCGATGCCAAGGCAATAGCACAGGGACAGGCGATGATAAGTACCGCAGTAAAGACATTCATGACCTTACTAGGGTCTTGGTAGAGCCAATATGCCGAGGACAAAAACGCAATGGAAAGTACGCCTATCGTAAAACGTTTTCCAATACTATCAGTAATGGTTTGGAATCGGGTCGATTTATCGCTCTGAAAAACGGCATTACTCCATAATTGTGTCAAGTAACTCTGGGAAACCGATTTTAAGGCTTCCATTTCCATAGCGCCTTGTATCTGTTTTCCACCCGCAAATAGTTTGTCGCCGGATGCTTTGCGAACGGGTTCCGATTCTCCGGTAACAAAACTATAATCTATCCGTGCGTTATCGCTTATCAAGATACCATCCACGGGAATTATTTCTTCATTTCGAATCAATAGGCGGTCTCCTTTTGAAATTTCGTGGACCTGTACGCTTTCTTCTTTTCCTTGTATTATCCGTGTTACCGCAATAGGAAAGTAGGATTTATAATCACGTTCAAAGGAAAGAAAGGAATATGTTTTTTGCTGAAAGAACTTACCCAGTAATAGGAAGAAGACCAAACCTGTAAGAGAATCAAAAAAACCAGGTCCCCAATCGAAAATGATTTCAAAAGTACTTCTGACAAAAAGAACTAGAATACCGAGGGCTATGGGAACATCAATATTTAATATTTTAGAACGTAGCCCTTTATAAGCAGATATAAAATAGTCAGCCCCTGCATAGAAAACAACAGGTAAGGAGAAGGCGAACATCAACCAGCGAAACATATTTTGATATTGGTTGAGCCAAAACTCGCCACCTGATACAGCACTAGAAGAAAGGTCAAAATAATCTGGAAAGGAGAGAAACATCACGTTTCCAAAAGCAAATCCAGCAATACCTAGTTTGTAAATAAGACTCCTGTCCTTTGTCTTTTTATCATTATCAAAATCATCCAAAGAAATATTGGGTTCATAACCAATTCTAGCTAAAAGGATAGCTACTGCTTTCAAGGAGGTCTTGTTGCTATTATAGGTAACGCGTACTGTTTTTTTAGGAAAATCTACTTGAGAACCGTTAATGAAGGGATTAAGCTTGTTAAGGTTCTCCAATATCCAGATACAGGAGCTACAATGAATATGGGGAATGTATAAGTTTATAATCTGAAGGTTGCCGTCATTGAACTCTGTTAATCTTTCAATAATAGCAGGAGTATCGAGAAAATCATACTTTCCTTCAATCTCCGTTGGTGTGGCTCCAGCGCTCTGTTGCAGGTCATAATAATAGGATAGGTCATTGCTAGAAAAAATCTCGTAAACGGTTTTGCATCCATTGCAACAGAAGTTCTTTTCATCGAATTTTATTAAAGCGTTGCCGCAATCATCACCACAGTGATAACAGTTGTCTGTATCCATAACAATTCACTTATACCTAAAACAAAGGTGACAAGAAGGTACAATTTAAAACATGACTTATGTCAGGTTTTACGTTTTGGTGATGAACTACTTTTGTATAATAGCAGCTTTAATATATGTCGCGCTGTAATATTGGCAGTACAAAGTAACTTAATTAGTTGAAAAATCTAAAAGGATTAATTATTAAAACCTGTGGTCTTTTAGGTCATATTTTTTAGTACCTTAAAAATTTTAAGATGAAGTAAAAGAATTTCAGGTATGGAACAAGAAGAAATGCATAATCGTTGTGAAAATTGTATCGTACGTCAGTTCAACTCCTTACGAGCAATGACCAAGGAAGAACTTAAAAAAGTTTCGGATACCAAAATTTCTAGAAAGTTAAAAAAAGGGGAGACTATTTTCAATGAGGGCGATAAGCTCAAAGGGGTCTATTGTGTTCGTGGCGGCGTATCAAAACTATCTAAACTTAGCCCAAACGGGAAGGATCAGATAGTAAAACTAGCCTCAAAGGGAGAACTTATTGGTCAGCGTTCGGTAATTGCTGAGGAACAGGTAAACCTGAGTGCAACTGCGGTAAGCGATATGGAGGTGTGTTTTATACCAAAAGAAGGTATCTACAATACCTTGCATAGCAATCCCAATTTCTCCTTGGAAGTACTACGCCATTTAGCCCATGATTTAAAGGAAGCGGACGATGTTATTGTAAACATGAGCCAAAAAACCGTTAAGCAAAGGATAGCAGAAGCATTTTTGTATTTAAAGAATACCTACGGTGAGGACAACGACGGATTTCTTCATTTAACACTTTCCCGCGAAGATATTGCTAGTATTGTGGGTACTGCTACCGAATCTTGTATTCGTATCATTTCCGAGTTTAAGAAAAAAGGACTGATAAAAACTTCAGGCAAAAAAATCGCTATCGCCAAAGAAAAAGAACTTCAAGATATGGTTGATGGGCTTTAACACCCCTTTCTTCAAAACCTGACAATTATCATAGTTCGCGTTTAGGGTTAATGCTAATTTTACACTGTAATGTACTAAGATTAGATGAAACCCATTTGTTTAAAAAGCTTCCCAAAACTAACGGGCAGCACCTATTTTCAAACATCAAAACTGCCGTTAGGCAGACAGGGGTTACATGTGACATTGGCAACTAACGAAACACCCACATGAAACGAGTTTTGATTCCCACAGATTTTTCTGATAACGCTTGGAATGCTGTCCAGTATGCCTTAGCACTTTTTAAGGAAGAGGCCTGCACGTTTTATTTACTTAACACATACACACCAGCAATAGCACATAGTCGTTTTATGGCTGCTTCTATCGAAAATGGCCTGCTTAATAATGCGGCAAATGAATGCTCAAAAAATGGTTTAAAAAAGCTACTGGATAGGATTAAGTCAACACATAAGAATAACAATCATCATTTTAAGACAATATCGTCTTTCAGCTTTCTAATAGATGAGGTGCTTGAGACCGTTACCCAACATGATATAGATTTGGTATTAGTCGGTACAAAGGGTGCCAGTGGAATGGAAGAGGTATTTATGGGAAGCAATACCGTACGCATCATTAAAGCCGTAAAACATTGTCCTGTTTTAGCCGTACCACAACACTTCGATTATGTAAAACCTACCGAGATTGCTTTCGCTACCGACTTCAACCGTTTTTACACGCATTCCGAGCTAAAGCCAGTTATTGACCTCGCTACATCTTTTGGCGCTGTGGTACGCATTGTTCACGTGCAATATGAGCTTAAAACCCTAACGGAACTACAGCAATTTAATTTAAGTATGCTGCGTAAGTATCTAGGAGACGTAGAGCACTATGTGCACACCGTTTCAGAATTGAATTCCGTTTCGAAAACATTGGAAAAGTTCGCCATCGAACTGGATATTCATTTGCTGGCCATGCTCCAGTACCAGCATAGCTACATGGAACGTTTAACTAGGGAGCCTGTGGTAAAAAGAGTAGCTTTTCACACCAACACCCCATTATTGGTTATTCCAGAATTAAGTTTGGGCACTTCTGCTAAGAAAAGCAATAAAGAAATATCTTTTTCTAATTGATAGAAGGCAGTACCCAAAATTTATCTTCCTCTGGCATCATCTTATCTTTTGCTAACGTTAATGGATTAAAGTTGGTTTTTGCGAATACGTACCAAATTGATGCAGAAAGTGCAGGTTTTGTATGTGCATGATGCCATAAAGCTTCTTTACCATAGCTACTGCCAGGGTTTGTAGCATATGGCAATCCTTTTGTGTTACTAGCTATACTTGCAGTCACTATACTTTTGTCCAATTCTTCTATTAGATTTTTAGCTAGTTCCGGCCTATTTGCGTCGTTAAAAGCTGCTGCCATTTGTGCCGTACCCTCTAACCAGACAACGTCCTTATCTTCATCAAAACCATAACCATTTATAAGGACACCTGTAGTGGTCATTTCTTGTTGGTTTAAAAAGCGGTCAGCTTCATCCAGCGCGTTTTCTGACATATCAGGAAAAATAACACTACTCAAGGAGTGTACATCCATTGCATAGGCATATGCAGGATTTTCTGGCCAAGCTAATAAGAGGCTATTTTCACTATCCCAGCGGTTGTGCTTTAGAAATTTTAGGATATTTCTGTGAAAATCATCATATCCGCCCACAGCGTTGAAGGCAGTAATGATTCCTTCCGTAATTTTAGGCATTTCTTTACCGTTTGCCCGTTTTCCGCCAATTAAACCTCCATCCTCCTCTTGGAGGGAACGAAGCCATTTTTCTAATCCAGCCCCTAATACGTCGTATTTAGTAGAGCCATAAGCCTTTTTGTAGTGGTTTATGGAGATTAAAAGCCATGCATTATCCCCCATCCATAAGGTCTGTGCTTCCTCACCTGTAGTTGTTCTAGTTTGGTACAATCCTCCGTTAATGAGAACTTCGTCATTCATTCTATTTAAATAGAAATCCAATATGGCTTCTGCTTTAGCTCTTTCGTCTTCTTGAATAAAAAAAATGGTTGCCAAGGCATTATCATATAACGATACAAAATTGGTGTTTTCAGCACTCTCCATTAGACCGGAATTGTGTTGCATAGAATTAATCCATCTTTTTACGGATACTAGATGCTCATTAGCTGAACTTTTAGCTGTTGTGTCATACATATTGACAGCTAAAAGAGTTTGATTTTTAACTGTGTCATTTTCACAGGAAAGAAGTGATACTAATAGAATGGCAAAAAAAGTTGTTCTTAAATACATACCGTAGGTTGTTGGTTTTCAGGAAGTACCAAAGTAATACCTTGTATTCGATGAGAGCGCTGAAACCGCTTACCTGCTGGGATTATCGATGACTGTAGACCGCATTGCACCTAAACCTACAAACGTGAATTTTATCTATAATAAGCTTATACAGCTTTTGGCAAGTAAAAGATGAGAACGGTAGTTCATCGGATAAGAAAAAAATACACCTAGTTGATGTTTATTAAAAACCTTTATTATCTTTGTGCTGTTGTGTTGTGTTCCAAACACCGTTTGGAGCAAATTGTGTAGATCGGTTTTAATCGGTCGTAACCAATGAAAGGCTTTCCATAAAGGAAGGCTTTTTTTGTTTTAAGCAGAATTGGTTTAGGAAAGGTTTAAAGATTGATGAAGCTTTTCATTAATTCTTTTAACCATTTTTTCAATTATCTCTCGGTCACCTCCCTTTACGGATATGCTAACAGGTTGCTTTTTATGGTTAAACTGGAGCAGGTCTTTTTCTTTGTAAACATCGCCAGAACCCCCAATAAAAAAACCAACAATAATCGAAACTGCACTTACGGACCAATTCACTCTTTTTCCAATTTTTAAGGAATCAACTTCTTTGTAGCGGTATTCGGATGTTTGATTTTCGGGTTGATAAATTTCAAACCTATCGTTTAACATCGTTATGTTCAATTTTGGATGTTCTCTCAGGACAAATTTTTCCAATCTTAAAGACTGTGAATGAGTGTATGTAGTAACGAGGCTGCCAATCGTGCGGTTTGACCGTCAATATCATATGTAGGATTTAACTCGGCGATATCAAGAGCCGTGAGCTTCCCAGAAGCAATAATCGTTTTTAGCGAAGCTAGCACCACATCTGGTGTAAAACCCATAGGAGACGGAGCACTTACACCGGGAGCGTAGGCCGAGGAAAACCCATCTAAATCAATAGTTACGTAAACGGCATCTACATTTTGTATAAAAGCGTTAATCCATGCGTTAATTTCGTTATGGAATTCGATTCGAAACGTATCACGTAAGATGTATTTTACCTCTAGTTCTTTTGCTGTCTTAAAAAGTGAACTATCGTTTGCATCTTCGCGTATCCCAAGACATAGATAATGAAACGCTGCACCTGCTGTTTCGCAGTCTTTCGCTATTTGATAAAAAGGGGTGCCAGAAGTATTTCCATTTTCGTTGGAACGAAGGTCAAAATGCGCATCAAAATTAATAATACCAATAGATTTTGAATTCCCTAAATGCTTTTTGATACCGTTGTAAGTACCATATGCAATATCATGCCCTCCACCTAAAACGATAGGAAATAGATTCCAATCTAATAGCTGCTGAACTTGCTGGGCTAGTTTGTCTTGTGCAGTTTCTAAATCAGTGTTTAAGCAATGGATACTACCCACATCTAGCAAGGCAGTTTCATCGTCTAAATGATTTGGCAATTTACCTAGCTTTTTTCTGATAGCATCCGGACCTTTTATAGCCCCAAACCGACCCTGATTACGCTTTACACCTTCATCACAGGCATAGCCTAGAAGCGCAACGCGTTTGTCACTCGACTTCTCCAAAGTAGAAACATCCACACATAAAACCTTCTCGTGCAAGTACAGGTTTTTATTGGATGCTCGTCCTGAATAGGTTTCCGGGGATGTTCTCCTGTAAAGTTCCATTTTTTAGTTTTATATGAAAGTGAAAATTAACTCTTTTTTTTTGTTTTGAGCTTTTTAGAATTCCCATCCAAAAGTTGGTTCGCTTAACCCCATAAAGATTCATTTTCTAGTACCCAGGAATAAAACAGTACTGATTTTTAATAGACACAATACGGTAAAAGTCTAAGAAAAAATATTAATGACCACAGTTGGACACCTTCCTCTCTCCTTTAGAAAGGGCTTTGACAAAGTCTTTATTCTATATCCCTATGTAAATGAAGACAGTACTTAATCACCTCCCTAGACTCAAAATGATAAGGAACTTCAATAAAAACTTAGTTTTACAAAAAGTAATGCTTGATAATACTCTTTTAGGATGCCCCATAATATTCTAAGTGATAAAAAATCATAGCCCAAAATAAGCCAGTTACTATATTATTAGAAAGCAAATCCTCTTTTATGCGCCTTGCATAACTAATTCCAAAAAAATAAACACACACCTCTACCATAGCAATACTGTTAGCGATACATTCGTTATTCTTAAACCTAGAAAAGGGAACGGTTTAAAAATTACCCGGAAAGCAGAAAAGCTTCCGAATATCATTCTAAACCAAACCTAGATAGTAGGTGTACAAATTTTCAATTAATGCTCTAAAAATAACGCAAAACCCAAGAATCTACAGGTAAATTCTTACCATCTACATCTCAACTTAAAAATAGAAATTTTAAGATAATTTAACTAAATCGTTTTCGTAAACGCGTTCTTTAACTAACAAGGGCTGTTATTAGTCGAATAATTTTTACCATTCGTGCGCATCTCCTCAATTTTAAGTGTTAAACTTATCTTAAACT
>CAZMUV010000104.1:0-1426 GCA_964569345.1 uncultured Maribacter sp.
GCAGAAATTTTGGGTGACGACCATTACGCTTGTGCGCAACGTGTGAAGGAGTTATTACAACGTTATAAAGAATTACAGGATATTATTGCCATCTTGGGTATGGAAGAATTATCCGAAGAAGATAAGCTGTCCGTAGGTAGAGCGAGACGTGTACAGCGTTTCCTTTCTCAGCCTTTCCACGTTGCAGAGCAGTTTACGGGTCTTAAAGGTGTGTTGGTAGATATTAAGGAGACGATAAAAGGGTTTAATATGATTATGGATGGGGAATTAGATCACCTACCAGAATCTGCTTTTAACCTTAAAGGAACTATCGAAGAAGCTATCGAAGCTGGAGAGAAAATGTTGGCTGAGGCATAAATTTAGCAGGCAGGAACGGTTTACAGTATTTAGTACTGCCAACTTTAGCTGCCTACTGCAAACTAAAAAGTATGTATTTAGAAATTGTATCGCCAGAAGCTACCCTGTTCGCAGGAGAAGTAACATCGGTAACCGTACCCGGAATAAATGGGGAGTTTCAAATGTTACAAGATCACGCACCTATTGTTTCTTTGTTGCAAGAAGGTAATGTTAAAGTAGAAGGGAAGGTTGTTTTAGAGGAAGAACACGAAGGAGCATTCACAAAAGATGCTTCAGGAAAGACCATTCTAGCCATTAGCAGCGGAACAATAGAACTCAAGGACAATAAGGTAATTGTGTTGGCGGATTAAGGCCCATAGCCTCCAAGGAGGAAATCACAATATAATATAGACCCCAAAGGTTTTCAAAACCTTTGGGGTCTTCTCTTTCAGTCTATCCGGAATGCTAAAATATCCCCAGGTTGGCAATCTAATTCCTTACAGATAGCCTCCAAAGTAGAAAATCGAACTGCCTTAGCCTTGCCAGATTTTAAGATGGATAGGTTGGCCTCGGTAATTCCGATAGCGTGGGCCAGTTGCTTGCTTTTCATGTTACGGTCTGCCAATACCTTGTCTAAGTTTACGATGATGCCCATATTATATGGTTAGGTCGTTTTCTTGTTGTACTTGTATGCCTCGCTTGAATATATAGGTCAAAAAGAGCGCAACGATACCAAAGATTATATGGAGCATTAGGTTGTGAATATCCCTGTAATTATCTTTTTGCATGATAACAAAATGAATAAGGAGGTATAAAACTGGGCCTACTACTAAATTTAGAATAGTAAAGTAAGAGAGACTCCTAATAGCGAGTCGGTTAAAGATAATAGCCTGTTTAAGTGCTTTGAAAATATTGGACAGCACAAAAAAGAAAATCGCACCAAAAACAAGTCCCAACGAAATGGTAAGGATTATATTAAATTGATAGACACCTTCAATGAATGTACCTGTTAATGGAATGTCCATAAAATACCTACCATTTTCTTGCGTAAAGTTTCCGGTAAAAAATGATAAATCAATATAAACAACCA
>CAZMUV010000104.1:1526-11111 GCA_964569345.1 uncultured Maribacter sp.
ATAAAAAAATATAATTCAAAGTTTTCTACTTAAAAGAAGCATGGCTTACAAGCCTATATGTATCGTGTTGAATTATTCCTGATAAGTCAAAAGTAATCCATTGTTCCGCCAAAGTACTATCCGGTGTAATGGAGCAATAGTCTATTTAAAACGTAGCTACATATGTAGCAGTTTCTGTTAAATGTAAAAATGGAAGCTAAAACTATTCCAAGCCCAACCATTGCTTTCTTTGTTCCAGCATCTTTTTGGTAGGAACATTGACTGTTTTTTCTAAAAGAGTAATCGTGTAGTTCGGATCCGCTTTTAGGATAGCAGTGGTGCTCATGGCTTGGCCATATCTTTCAAAATTTAAACGAATGGTGTCACCCACTTTAAAGCTTTTTAGATATGCCGTAAATTTCTGATTTTTGGGTAATGGCTGTCCATTAAATAGGGTAATGGCATCTCCCTTCATTAGTTTTGCATCGTACGCAGGTGAACCCTTAAGCGGATTGCTATCAATAAAGCCATGCCCATCATTCTTAATGGTTACGAAAGCACCGAAATAGGATATGTCTGGGTTTTGAGAAAGGGAAACACCGACATTGGAAAGTAGTTCTTGGTAGTTAGGCATTTGACTTTGGTAAATGTAGTTTCCGAAAAACATATCTGCAAACGTAGTTCCTGCATATATCCCCAAGGTTTTTTGTAGGTCTGCTATGGCGTACGGTATTTCTGTTTTGCCATAGGTTTTCCAGACCAACTTCATATAATCGTCCAAGTTGAGGCCTTGTTTTCTAAGAGACAGATCTAGGGCCAAGCCAAGCACGCTACCATAGGAATAATAGGAAATAAAAGTATTCTCCCTATTTACAGGGTCTACAGAGGTAGACGCATCTACAAAAGGTGCTTGAAAACTCATTTCAATTGGATTAAAGAATTGTCTAGCAGGCGAATTCCAGACATAATTAAACGTACCTGATAGCCCTTCAATATATGCTGCTGGCTGCATTAGTCCGGCACGGCATAAAATAAGGTTGGTATAGTAGCTCGTAAACCCTTCTGCAAACCAGAGGGCTCCGCTCATATTCGCTTCTTCAAAATTGAACGGTTCTAAGGTTTTTGGGCGAATACGCTCCACGTTCCAGGCGTGAAAAAATTCATGGGACACCGTGCCTATGTTCCGCTCCATACCGCCATCTGCCAAACTTCTGGTACTGGTTAATATGGTGGAGTTTCTATGTTCCATACCATCGCCAGAGGCGTTGGGGATATAGCAGGCCAAAAAGGTATATTCGCCATAATCGAAACTAGGCAATTCGTCATACACTTTCTCTTGTTCGAGCACCACTTTTTTCACTTTTTCAAAATAGGTATCCAGTTCTTCTTCGGTACCATTTTGGTGTAGTGCCAATCGCACGTTTTGGCCATTTACCATAAATTCCCGCAATCCAAAATTGCTGATTTCTGTAGGACTGTCCATAAAATAGTATAGGTTGGGTGCTGAATATGTAGTTCCTGAAACCAAGGGTAGTTGCGTGGCTATCTTCCATCCTAAATCATCACGCACCCTAAACTCGACCTCAATTTTTCGCTCACTTAGTGTTGGTGCGTACATAAAAGTAGCAGGAATATTTAGGTGGGCATGTGTTTCGTCAACTTGGGCATAGGTGCCATCACCATGGTTGGCAAACAAGGTATACGTTATATTTACCATCCCTTTATGGTCTAACACATACCACGAATATGGGTCTTTTCTATAAACGTTCAATGGGTTCCCTTTGCTGTCCGTTGCCTTAAAGTCATAGATATTTTTTGCGAATTCGTGCACCGCATATCTTCCTGGAGAAGTCCTGCTCATTCGTACTTCAAGGGTATCAGTTTTAATGTCTGGAAAGTTGGCCGTGACACTAGCTTCATGATGTACAGCATTCTCAAAGGAAATACTGTAGGAGTTGGTCTGTGCGAAAAGACCTGTAGCGAATAGCGATAGGACAAAGAAAATAGAACGTTGCATGAATCAAAATTTTATAAAAACGAATATACTATTTAATCAGTGTAAACACTAAATTTGACTTGATGCAAAAACTACCAACAAACCTCCAGCAAAAGATAGCCAAGCGAACCAAGGAAAAGGCTTTGCGCTCTTTGGAAAAAACAGCTGGGCTCATAGATTTTTCCTCGAATGATTATTTGGGATTTGCCCATAACGAAACCTTATTTTCCAAAACCTTTCAGTTGCTGTTAACCGAGAATGTAGCCCAGAATGGTGCAACAGGATCTCGGCTTATTTCTGGTAATCATAAGTTATACCCACAATTAGAGCAACTTTTGGTTCATTTTCATGAGTCGGAAAGTGCCTTAGTGTTTAACTCGGGCTATGATGCGAATATTGGTTTTTTTGGTTCGGTGCCACAACGGGACGATATTGTGTTTTATGACGAACACATTCATGCTAGCATACGAGATGGTATCAAAATGGGCAATGCGAAAAGTTACAAATTCAAGCATAATGATATTGAGGACTTAGAATCAAGATGTAAAACCGAACAAGACCGAAGCGCAACGCAAACAGTAATTTATGTGGTAACCGAATCCGTTTTTTCTATGGATGGCGATACGCCCGATTTAAAGGCGCTAACTGCTTTTTGTACTAAAAAAGGGTATTGTCTGGTGGTGGATGAAGCGCATGCCTTAGGGGTTATGGGGCCAAAAGGGGAAGGTGTAGTGCAACAACTGGGTTTGCAAAACGAGGTTTTTGCAAGGATAATTACTTTTGGTAAGGCCATGGGCTGCCATGGAGCCGCTATTTTAGGCGCAAGTGCCTTGAAGGAATACCTTATTAATTTTGCACGAAGTTTTGTCTATACTACTGGCCTTACGCCACATACGGTAGCAACTATTATTTCGGCCTATGGATATTTACAAAACGAGGGTATTTTCGAGATAAAGCGCCTTCAAGATAATCTTGTGTTTTTTAAAGAAAAGTACCGCGCTCTTGGGCTAGAAAAGTATTTTATTCCAAGTAGTTCTGCCATACAATCCTGTATCGTTGAAGGCAACGTAAAAGTGCTGAAAATCTCCAAAACATTATTGGACAAAGGTTTTTATGTCAAGGCTATTCGCTCACCAACGGTACCAGAAGGTAAAGAGCGACTCCGCTTTTGCTTGCATAGTACAAAGAGTAAGGAAGAAATAGGCCTTGTATTGGAACTTTTATCAAAACACTTATAATCGCCATGGAAAAGACCTTTTATCAAGTAGCATCCTTTGAGTATGCAGCCGATGTACAAATTCTTAAAGGGAAATTGGAATCTGAGGGTATTCCTGTGTTCCTAAGGGACGAGAATACCTTAAATTCCGATCCGCTTATAAGTAATGCCATTGGGGGTGTAAAATTGCAGGTGTACACTAAGGATAAAGAAAGGGCCGTTGCTATTTATGACGAGGTACGAGCCTATGCCTTGGATGCCAACGATAATCCTGTCATGTGTCCCAATTGCAAGGCCACCAAATCCGAAGCATTTTATAACAGGAAGGGTATTTTTTATAAACTTTTCCCATTTTTTGAAAAAAGAAAATATAAGTGTTTAAATTGTGGTATAATCACGAAACCAAGTTAGGCATGCAAAAGATTTTCGTTACCGGAATATCCACAGAAGTAGGTAAAACAATAGCGTCGGCAATAATTACCGAGGCTTTACAGGCTGATTATTGGAAACCGATACAAGCAGGCGATCTGGATAATACAGATAGTCATAAAGTGGCGAGCCTTATCTCCAATACCAAAACGGTAATACACCCAAGCAGCTATGAGCTTAAAACGCCTATGAGTCCACATGCGGCCGCGGAGATAGATGGGTTACGCATAGATCGCTTTCATATAAACGAACCAGAAACGGAGAATCATTTAGTAATAGAAGGTGCTGGGGGTATTTTGGTTCCCTTAAACGAAGAGGATACCATATTTGATATTATTATGCCTAGCTATAAGGTAGTCGTGGTTTCCAGACATTATTTGGGTAGTATAAATCATACCTTGTTAACCATTGGCTGGCTGCAACAAAAGGGTTATGATGTTTCGGTCTTGTTCAGTGGAGATGCCAATCCGTTTACAGAGGATATCATTCTGCATAAAACTGGGGTTTCATTGATAGGTAGAATCAATGAAGAAGAAAAATTCGATAAAAGTGTGATATCAGGGTATGCCAAAAAGTTCAAGCACATTTTAGAAACCCTCTAAGCGTTGTAGTATTTCTGCTTTTTCTACCACAACATGTACTTTATAATGCTTGGCCAAATATGCTTCAATATAGTCGTTTTCCTCGATTTCTTTCTTGTCAAAGATACGTCTGCCTTTTCTGAGTACTACTGTTTTTGGCTGAAGGTCTTCCATGATGTATTTTAATTCTTCTACGGATGTTTTTCTAGGGTTGTCAAAGAACTCAAACATTTCGTCCTTACAAATATTGCTGGGATGCGTGGCTATTTTCGTGGGCGGATTCACATTAAGAAACCAATACCCGATTTGATACTCTAGGAAGAAGATATTTTTTTTATCAAGATTATTTTCTATTACATAAGCCGGGACAGAAATTCCTTCTCCATTGAAGAACGTTCCCTTGGTTATTTTATTTTTAATAATATTACCGTATTCAAGATAGGTTTCTACGGGCATCAGTAGCGCAAGAACCCAAAGTAGTTTTTTAAATCGTACGTTTCTGGGCCAACTCATTTTGGATATTACGATACCAACAAAAACAATAAGCAAAGGGTGTAATTGAATTAAATAATGTCCGTTTACTCGACCACCCTTTATAAAAGAAAGCACTACCCCAAAGATTACTATAAAAAGAATCTGAACTGTTGGATTTTTAAAATCGATGTATCGTTTTTTCCATACAGCAAAGAAGAAAGCACTCAAGATAACTAGAATAGGTATCAATTTTAGAATGGAATAACGTCTTGCCTCAGAGTACTCCAATGGTGCCTTTACGACCGAGTTATACCAAAGTTCCAAATGGTTCTCTAAAAAATAGGGGAGTATGGTGAGGCCGATGATAAGGAGTATTCCCACACCGTATGCCAGCGTGTTCCAAAACCCTTTTGTATACTCTTTTTCCTTACTATATTGAAACAAAAGGTAGAGACCTATAAAGAGAACGGCATAGGCCATATTTAACTTTACCATTAAAGCAATTCCCATAAGCAGGCCGGCAATAAATACCATGAAAAAGCTTCGGTTTTTCATTAAGATATAGGTCGCCGGCATAAAGAATGCCATGGTAATATGTTCGGACATCACACCTTGTAGGCTACCAAATAAACTTTGTAGTACTACAGCTCCTACAGCGCACCAAAACCCTATTTTTTTAGTAGATAGATGTGACCCTATTTTATAAGTAAAAAATGAGCTGATGGCCACGAGTAAAACCCCAAATAGACGAATGGTAAAAATACTCTTACCAAAGGCGTAAATGATGCTGGCAAAAAAGAAAAAGGTAAGTGGCGGTTTTACGTCCCAGAGTTCCGTGAATGGTAAATGACCTTCTACCCAAGATTGCGCGACAAGTATAAAGGTACTTTCGTCGCGGTCTATATAATCTCGAAAAAAAAAGGGAAATCGAATAAAAAAAGATAGTAAGAAGAGGATTAAGAAGGTCGTCTTGCTTTCAAATGCTTTGCATTTTTCTATAATTGCAGAAAGAAAGCCATTATTCATTTAAGCTCAAATTTTTTCTATGACTACTCCAAATACGAAACAAATCTACCCATAACCGAAAGAAGTAGGATAGCTTAACTTTAGAATCGCCTTTATCTATCCATTTTTTTACGGGAATTTCATCCATAAGTGTTAAGGCTTTCGGTTTCCCATAATGAGTAAGGATTCTACTAAAGATTTCAACATCAAAAAGCCACTTAGAAATAAAGGGTTTGTCGAATGTAAGTTTGGCAATATCAGCCGTAAACAACTTACAGCCGCATTGGGTGTCGTATACTTTTATGTCCAGAATATTTGATATAAAGGATGCGATAACACGGCCCGACAGAAATCTTGAAAATTTACGTTCTACAATAGACCCTATTTTTAATATTCGGGATGCAAAAACAAAGGTTTTCCCATCTTCTAAAAATTGTAAATACGAATAACATTCTTCTAACGAGGTGGCTAAATCAGCATCTAAATAGGCGAAATTTTCTCCTATGTTATGGGCTAAGCAATAGCGCACTACTTTTCTAATGGACTCTGCCTTACCTAAATTTTTTGAATTTGATAATTTTAGCACTTTAGCGGGAAATTGTTTTTCCAATGCTTCTATGCGACCTATAGTATTATCAGTAGAGGCATCATCAATAAAAAATAGCGTGGCCTTTGTTTCTTTTGTTAGGAAATTTTGAATTTCGGAAAGGGGTAATCTACTATATTCATTATAGCATGGAATGATAATTAGTAGTTGTCCAAGGTTTTTATTTCCCATCTTTGCAAAATACGTAAAACCCCGTCCAACAAAATAGCTTCAATTGAAAAATCTTTCTGAAAGAGATAAAAAACACCTCTGGCACCCGTTGACACAGCATAAAACGGCAGCAGCCCCTTTAGGTATTGTAAAAGCAAAGGGCGCGCTGTTCTGGGACGAAGAAGGTAAGGAATATATAGATGGCATTGCTTCTTGGTATACTAGTATGTACGGTCACGGCAATGAATATATTATCAATGCCATGACGGCGCAAATGAAGCAGTTGGATTTTGTGCTTTTTAGTGGTTTTACCCATGAGCCAGCAGTACAACTATCCGAAAGACTAATACCACTTTTACCAAATAATCAAGTAAAGATCTTTTACAACGACAATGGTTCTACCGCTGTAGAAGCGGGAATAAAAATGGCTTTACAGTACCATCATAATCAGGGTGAAAAGCGTGATATGCTGATTGCCTTTGAAGATGGTTTTCATGGCGATACTTTTGGAGCCATGAGTGCATCCGGACTTTCATCTTATAATGGCCCATTTGAAGATTTTTTATTAAAGGTGGAACGTATCCCAGTTCCAAAAGAAGATAATTTAGATTCAGTCCTTTCGCAGCTCCAAGATATTATTCAAAAAAACGATTGCGCCGCTTTCATTTACGAACCCTTGGTGCAGGGTGCGGCAGGAATGAAATTCCATTCCGTAGAAGGATTGAATGCACTTTTGGAACTTTGCAAGAAAGCTGGAATTCTTTGTATCGCTGACGAAATAATGACCGGATTTGGTAAAACAGGCAAAAATTTCGCTTCAGAAAATATGGAGCATAAACCTGATATTATGTGCCTGAGCAAGGCATTGACGGCCGGCATGTTTCCTTTAAGTATTACCAGCTGCTCGCAAGAAGTGTACGATCGGTTTTTAAGCGACGAAGTGTCAAAAGGGTTTTTTCATGCACATACCTTTAGTGCGCATCCCATTGGATGCGCTGCAGTATTGGCAGGGTTGGATTTATTGGAATCGACTGAAATATTGGAACGGCGACAGTATATCAAAAATGCCCACGAACAATTTATAGTTGAGGTTCAAAATCATCCAAAAGTCGGGAATGCCCGTTCTAAAGGCGTAATACTGGCCATAGACCTAAACATAGAAATGGAACGCTACGGTAATTTGCGTGATAAACTTTATCAGTTCTTTATGCAACGAGGCGTTATCTTAAGGCCTCTTGGGAATACGGTGTATGTATTGCCGCCTTTTGTGATAACAGATGAGCAGTTGAGAACCATTTATGATACTATAAAAAGTATGCTAGAAATTATTTAGGTATGCTTTTTGTTCTACAAAGTAAGAATTGCTAGTGTTTATAGAAAGAGTTTCACTTGTATCACAATAGTATGTTGTCTAGGATGTACGTCCGACACTGCAAAAGGAAGATTTGTAAGGCTTTTTTTAAGCTTGACTAGAATTCTTCTGATTCCTATTCCAATAAATCAATATTTTCATTGTCTTTAATTTCAACTCGAATGACATTATAAGTCCAGTCACCATTTTCTCCTGTGGCTTCTACGAACAATGTTCCTGAACCCTTGGGGCCTGAGATAGGAATTTTCATATCTGCTGTTTTGTTGCCATTGTTATTATTATAACTGCCTTGTATCATTCCATCTTTTTCTATGGGTGAACCTAGTGCATTTGTAATTTCTTCGTCTTGGTTTATTTTTTCAAGCGCATACTCATAAGGTTGCGATTCTTCTAGTACAGTTGTTACCCCATAGAATATAGACCCAATAAATATGATAAACACAACTATTAAGCTCACACAACCACCTAAGGGTACTGCCCATTTCCAGTTTCTTTTCCACCAACTCGGGTATGCTACCAATTCGTTGTTCATTGTTTTTTATATGGATTTGCTTTCATGAAGATAAGAACTTTTACTTTTGCTCGATAATTCATTTTACGTGATTCAATCTATTTCTATTACCGCCATTAGTTCTATTTCTGCTTTAGGTACTTCTCTTGAAGAAGTGTGGTCAAACTATAAGAAACCAGAAAACCTTTTTGCTCAACGAGAGTTTAATGATCATCTAGAGTGGGTCGGAGTTTTGAATGGAATTACAAATAACGAAATTGAAGCACTTCGAAATTCAGATTCGAAATACAAACGACTGGATGATTCTGTTTTGTTTGCCATTTATGCATCCAGAAAAGCGATTGAGCAAGCAGGCTGGAAATCTCTGGATAATTTTGGAATCAACATTGGGTCTTCACGCGGGGCCACGGCGCTATTTGAAAAATATCATAAAGAGTTTTTACAAGATAAAAAGACAGCTACGCTAGCTTCTCCCACTACGACGCTTGGGAATATTTCTTCTTGGGTAGCGCATGATTTACAAACCCAAGGACCAGAAATATCACATTCTATTACCTGTTCCACAGCATTACATTCAGTTTTGAACGGTATTGCATGGTTACAAAGTGGTATGGCCGATAAATTTTTGGTTGGCGGAAGCGAAGCACCCTTGACATCCTTTACCATTGCCCAAATGAAAGCCTTAAAAATCTACGCTCAAAATAGGCTGGGCGAAAGCTACCCGTGTCGCGCCTTAGACCTAAAAAAGACTGAAAACACTATGGTTCTGGGAGAGGGAGCTGCCATGGCCTGCTTAGAGATTGGGTCTGTATCTAATGCTTTAGCTATGGTTATTGGCGTAGGTTACGCCACGGAGCTGCTAGTACATAATGTTTCTATTTCTACAGATGCCGTATGTTTTCAACGCTCTATGTTAATGGCTCTAGGCGCTAACGCGCCAGATGAGGTAGACGTTATTGTCATGCATTCGCCTGGAACTATAATAGGAGATGAGACTGAGTATCGCGCAATAAAAAAAGTTTTCTGTAACAAAATACCATTTTTGACTACTAATAAATGGAAAGTGGGTCACACGTTTGGAGCGTCTGGCATGTTAAATATGGAATTGGCCGTGTTAATGCTACAACATCAAAAAGCTATTTCAGTTCCATTTATCAAGCTTCAACATCCGCCTAAAAGCATAAAAAAAGTACTAGTAAATGCAGTGGGGTTTGGAGGGAACGCGGTAAGTATTTTGCTTGAAGCGCCTAACAATCTATAATCTT
>CAZMUV010000105.1:0-10869 GCA_964569345.1 uncultured Maribacter sp.
CTGTTGTACAGGTCTTGGTGGCAAAAGGTATTCCCTTGGGTACGGCCATTGCCTTCATGATGGGTGTAGTAGGCTTATCATTGCCCGAGGCTATGCTACTCAAAAAAGTAATGACCTTAAAATTAATAGGTATCTTTTTTGGGGTGGTCATGCTATGTATCATGCTTTCAGGATATCTTTTTAATATTATTTTATAACTTAAAAATAAGGAGAAATGAAAAATATAAACTTCATGTTTATCTTAACAATAGCCGCTTTTCTAGCGCAAAACATAAGTGCCCAAAACACCCCCAAAGTATTCACAAAAGGGGCTATGAACGACATGGGAACCACTTACAACCTCAAGGTTTGGTTGGATACCCTACCCGATAAATCAAATTTATTCGCAATGGGGCCCTATGATAAGATGAAAGGCGAGATAACGGTTGTTGATGGCAAGCCTTTCTTTGCCTCGGCTTTTATTGATGGTAAAGCGGTTGTTAGCCAAAGTTGGGACATTCGTTCTCCATTTTTCGTTTATTGTAATGTAAAGGATTGGGAAGAATTTGATTTGAACGGAGCCATCAATAGTGTTGCGGAAATACAAGAAAAAGTAGCCGAAATCGCAAAGGGGAAAGGCTATGATTTAAAAGAACCGTTTGCCTTTAGGATTGCGGGTGAATTCGACGATTTAACCGCACATATTGTAACGCCCCGAAGTGCAACGATTGAAGGATATAGACCAGATATAAAATCACAAAAGTTCGGTCTTGAAAACACTACGGGAGAAATAGTAGGCTTTTACTCAGAAAAGCATCAAGGAATATTTACCGGTTCAAAAAGTTTTGTACATGTACATTTTTTAAAGGACGATCAGACTTTTATGGGTCACTTGGATGAAATAACCACAAGCGATAGAACACTTAAACTATACTTACCAAAAAAGCAGACTAATATTAAAACAGGGTTGCGGGTCAATGACACTGATTTCTCAAAAGGTCGCTTAGGGAATATTCAAAACATTGATTTGGATGACCTTGTAAAATTCCATGGCCATCTTTGTGATGGACTGGTGGTAGGCCATCTTGCTTTGCAACAGGCAATGGATGAATTATATCCAGAAGGTATAGTTGACCGCACCAATACTAGAATCGTAAGCAAACCTTCGCCCTGCCTTACCGATGTGGCTGTATATACAACGGGCGGCAGATACCAGTTCAACACATTTTATATTTCGAATACTATTGATGGACTGTTCACAGTACAGCGTCTCGATACCGAAAAAACCATCTCAGTACAACTGAACAAAGGGGTGAAACCAAGTGAAATAGATAGGCTGGGAGCCAAAGCAGTCAAAGGGGAATTATCTGCTTGTGATTTGGCCAAATTAAAACAACTGGAAGATGGCTTTACGGAAAAATTACTTTCCACAAATCCAAAAGACCATTTCAGCGTTACCGAAATAATAGATTTTCAATGGAATCCTGAATTAAGAAATGACTTTATAAAAACAGATATCCTTAACAAAGAGAAATTGAAGTGTATCGAATAAGAAACCGATACATTTTGAAAGAATATATAAGAAACAGTATTCTACATAGTCTATCAATCCCATATGGGTCGGATTATGGTTTGGTAAAACAAACATCTTTCGGGACCCTAATTAAATCTTAATCATCAAGATTAATAAAATGCACCATTTAAAGCATATCAAATAGTCTTAATTCCAATAGTTTAAGGGAAAAAACAAAATGCTGAACTTGTATAAAAAAGCCCCTCTTTTGAGGGGCTTAATTTTTTTATGGTAATCGCTAAAATTCTCTTGTGATTTAATGAACTTAGTATTTCGACTGCCCTCCTATATCCTAAAAATCCTTCTTCTTGCTTTTTGCTAAAAGTCTCCAAATGGGTAATACCGTCCAAAGCACCAGCATGAACATAGAAACTATGAGCCCTTGGTTGGTGCCAAAAAACGCCTTAAAAACCGCTCCGGTATAACCCAACAAGGCAGAAATATCAAGCTTTAACAAGATGAGTGTCCTAGATAGGTCTATGGGGTTCAAAAGGGTCGCTATTAAGGAAAAATTATCTAATGGATAGTCTTCAAAAAACATAAGGGACATTAAAAATAGTCCATCATAGATGACTGCCAAAAACAACCATAACAACACGGCATAACCAAAACCCTTAATCTTATTTTCGTTTGACAGTGCCAAATTAAAGGATAGCGCAGTAAAAATGAGCGTAAGAAACGTCCCTACGACCAAAAGCATAGAAAAATCGAAAATAGCATCGCTTCTTAAAAGTCCGTAAAGTAAAAACGGAATACCTAGGCCAAGGACCAAACTAAGGCTTAGCGACCCGGCAACACCCAGATATTGCCCCAAGAAAATAGAACTTCTTTTTATAGGCTGCGCCAAGAGCAGCTCCGTAAACTCTTTAGAATTATAAAAGTACATTATGCCAAATATGGTACCGATTAATGGCACTAACACTATGATAATGTTCATTAGGGTGATAATGGCCTTGGAAACGTCATTATTTAAAAAGAGCAGCACAAAGCCTAATAAAAGGTAGAATAAAAAATAAACGTAACTCCATCTGCTACGGATTAGGTCGTAAAAACTGTATTTAAGTATCTTAAGCATCTGCTGGGGTGGTTGCTATGGCCGCTATGGCATGTTCTAAATCGTTTTGTTGGGTCTTCTGCTTAAGTTCGGCTATGCTTCCTTTAAAATATATTTTTCCTTCTAGAAGGTAGATGATACTATCGGCAACCTCGGCGACGAACTGCATAATATGAGAAGTAATGAGAATCGTCTTTCCTTTTTCCTTCTCTTTCTGAATTAGTTTTTTTAGGTTGATAAGGGAGGCGGGATCTAATCCTGTGGTAGGTTCGTCTAAAATAAGTAGTGGACTATCAAACATAAAAGCTAACACAATATTCACTTTTTGTTTTGTCCCTCCGGATAATGTCGCTAATTTCTTATCAAGAAAGGGCTCCAATTTAAAGAGCGAAATCAGGTTTTCTTCTTCACTGGGTCTTTGGCGCAGGTCTTTTATCATTCGGATGAGTTCCTTCACCTTTAAGTTTCCTGGAAAATTCGCAATTTGGGGTAAATATTCTATTTCTTGCCGGTATTTCCACTTGTTTTTTATGGATTTTCCATCTACAGAAATTATCCCATTATTAGGAACTACCATCCCCAAAATACTCTTTATCAGTGTTGTCTTCCCTGAACCATTAGGTCCCAATACAGCGAAAATACCCCCTTTCTCAATGGTAAGGTCAAGACCGGAGAGTACTTCATTCTTTCCGAATTTTTTATGTAGATTTTGTACGTGTATCATTTTGTTTTATTCCTCTTTGGTTGGTATTTTTTCCCATGCCATAATTCGCTATTTACCATTCCAACGCAGGAGGAATCCCTCCCTCATCTTCTCAATGAAATAGATTCCTCGTGGTTAGGAATGACCAAACAGTAAGCACAGTCCTTAACCATCTAGCTTTGGACTAATTACTGTTCACTTTTTTACTGAATGCTCTGGTCCCTGCTACTGACCCTATGTTCACTTTTCGCATCAACGGACGCTCATCCAACAGATTATCCGGTGTAAATATGGGAGATACTTTTTCAGAGAAATCAATAATATCCATGAACAGGCTTCGCAATAGTATAATGGTCTCTGGTGTACGGTTTACAATATAGGAAAAAAGTTTCACGGGCCTATAAGGCACATCGCCCACACCATCCTTGTCCAAATCATACCCCGTATAATCACTCCAATAATTGCTTACAATTTTATTGTCGTTCAACTTACTATTGTATGAGATATCAAAACTATTATAAAGAAAATTGTTGTTTTCAAAGGTATTGGTGTAACAAGCACCCAACACTTTTAAGGCCCATCCGTTATGGATGAAATTATTGTTCTTGTACAAGATTCGATTAGAACCTTCTATGTTAATACCAATGGTATTTTCCTCAAATGTATTCCCAATAATTTCCGCATCCGTAATTTCCTTTAATAGCATACCATAAGCAGCGCTACCCCAATTTTTACGAAAAATATTATTAGTCATTTTTATGTGTTTGGAAAACATTACTGCGACCCCGGCACCGTTATCTTCAAAGGTATTATTGCTGTACACATCATTATTACTGAACATAAAATGCAATCCATAGCGCAGGTTGTTAGTACTAAGGTTATTGTTGATGACAATCTCATCTGAAAATTCCAGATAAATACCATCGCGCGCACCCTGTACAATATTATTATCCACAACAATGTTTTTGGAATACCAAAGCTGTATGCCGTTACCTGAGTTATACTCATCCTTAGCATCACCTATAATCTTATTATGATAAACCTTTCCGTTCTTACATTTTTCTAAATAAATACCAAAAAACAGATGTTCCAGCACAATGTTCTGTATAACAAAGTTCTCGCTTCTCACTACCCGTATGGCAGCATGATCTGAGGTATAACTAACACCCACATTAATTACAAAGAGTCCGTCTAAGGTTACATTGTCAGACACAATTCTAATAATTTCCCCTTTTTTCTCCCCGTCAATTACGGGATAGTTCTCTCCTATAATGGTTAATGGTTTATCCACCACTATATTGTATTCCTTATAGGTGCCTTTTTTTATCAGCAGCGTATCAAAATCAGCAGCTTGGGCAATGGCCTCTTTTATGGTTTTCACTTCGCAAGTACCACAAATAGTAATCCTATTGGCGCTAGTAAATTGAGCCCAAAAAATAGAAATAAATACTAGTGTCCAGTGGAGTCTTCGCATTAGCGTATGATCAAAAATTTAGAATCTTTAAATGCCTCAACCCAATGTTTTTCTTCCTTTGGAAAACTAAAATGCTCTAATTTTTTAATCGAATAATCTTCTCCGTTGATATGAAAAACGATATCACCCTCTAATAGCACCAAAGTGGCATCTGTAGGAGAGGTATGTTCTGGAAAAATGGCCCCCTTTTCTAGACTGATGCTAAGAATTTCAAGTGCATCATTCTTGACCAGTTTCTGTATTTGAAGTTTATCGTAAACTTGTGGTTTTATGGTTTTTTCTACTTGGTACATTATTTCCTAATTTTAATTAAAGAATACTTGAATTTTGACACTATATGATTCCGCTTGGGCTAAATACTCATACAAGATTAGGGATACTCTGCTAGAGTGCGCGCTATTTAGAGTTTTTATTATTAGGATTTTTAGACTTCAATTCTATTAGTATTTACCTAAGTGTCAATCAGTGCTAAATAAATCCTTATGATACGATTATAAACTAAAGCGTTCCTTTAGTTCTTCCCAAGTAAACAATTCGCCTTCGTTTGCGGTTTGCGCACTTCTGGCATCTTCCACTGTAGAAAATGCACTCAAAAACTCGCCCATGGGACTGGGAATGTTCTTACTTATTAAATAGGTAGCACCTTTGGCATCAACAAATTCGCCCGGTGCGTTAAAATCGTTTACCAAAAATAGCGCTATAGTCTCGCTATCCAATTCCTTCATATGGTTCAACATACATTCGGTTGCATCAAAAGCAAAACTTTTCCCTTTTTTGGTCATGAACTGCGCCGCATGCTGTTTGTCCACAATGGTCATACTGCAATAATGGCATCCGTCCGAGCCATAAACTACCGGTTTTGGAGTGTTGGTACAAGAGCTAAGAAGACCGGCTATAAATAAAAATATAATAAGTCTATTTTTCATGTTTTCTTTAATTATCAGAAGAGTCCTTGGGATTGTATTGCTTTACATAGTGCGGTAAGTGAGCAGGTCACTAGCGATATCATTTGGACAGTTGACAGTAAAACACAACGGATTACCTGCAATATCTTACTACCATCTGCCACAATTGATTTTCAATAATAAATTAAGAATTGACTACCTGAATACGTTTTTTCCAGCCCATGTAACCAGCAACTAAAGTTAAGACCATTCCTGAAAACATCAAATAAGCTCCTAGTCTTGGGTACGAATAGGCATCAAAATTTAACATTTTCTGGTGTCCGAATAGGGGTGGTTTGTAACTCATTGGCGTTCCGTCAGGGTTGGCCAATTTCATAATGGCTTTTGGGTCTAGATTGGTACCGTAGTCCGTCATCCAAGCATTAAAATCGTACATACCCAGCACACCTAAAACGGACATAAGGATTAACCATCCAAAGAACCATTTGTAGGATACCTTATCCAAAAAACCTAAGAGACCAAAAAGTACCCCTAGAGCGGCCATACCACCAATAACCAATGGAAATACGGTAAACTCCCACATCTCTTCCGGTTTTGGTAGTATTTTCATGCCAATATAATGGTTTAGCCCATCTATATTCTGTAAATCAAATTCATTTTGCCCTTGAATACCGTCAATGTAAATATCCATTCCCAAAGGCTCAGGATATTGGGGCGCTCCCAATTCTATGTTCCATAAAGGGAAGACAAACAACCCCATAAGCAACAATGAACCTATCATCATTATAATACTTGCTTTTTTCATTTTTGTAATTTTTAAATTATGCACGAATCGATACTTACTTTGGATGGTCGTTTGCGTACTAATTTAAAAAAGCGGGTAGGTCTTAAAACATTACCCGCTTTTCGTTCGAAAAAAATGATTCTAAAGATATTTTTCTAATCTTCACCCAAAGACCAAGAAAGGTCAATATTAGAGTCTGCAGGAGAAACCCGCACATATCCTTGCATTTCTTGGTGTAAGGCCGAACAGAAATCCGTACAGTAGAATGGCCAAACACCTGGCTTTTTCGGCTCCCAAACCGATGACTTTGTTTGTCCTGGCATAATCAAAAGCTCCGAGGTATTCTGACCAATCATGGCAAAACCGTGTGGTACATCAAAATCCTGTTCGTGGTTGGTAATGTGGAAATATACCTTATCCCCCACTTTTACACCTTCAATATTATCCGGGGTAAAGTGACTACGTATCATAGACATATAAATATGTACCTCATTGCCTTTACGTTCTACCCTTGCTTGATCTGGAGTTATAACAGCATCGGGATGTTTATTTTCATCCAAACGATAGATCTTTTTAGATTTAGGCATTAAGATTTCTGCAGGGATACCAGCTGCATAATGGGGCTCACCGTGCGTTGGAAAATCATAGATAAGCTCCATTTTATCGCCTGTAATATCATACAATTGGGCAGAGTGCTCCAATTCCGGACCTGTAGGCAAATACCTATCCTTGGTGATCTTGTTCATGGCTACTACATATTTACCAAAGGGTTTTCTTGAGTTTCCTCCAGGAATCATTAAGTGACCTACAGAATAGAATGTTGGCTTTCTGTCGATTACCTCCCACGTACCTAATTTCCATTTTACTACTTCAGAAGAGATAAAGAAAGTAGTATACGCATTTCCTTTTCCATCAAATTCTGTATGCAAGGGGCCTAAACCCCCACTTTTTACAACACCTGCCAAAATATCTTCAAACTTTAAGATAGGAATACCGTAAGCTTCTCCGTCAAATTTTTTGCCTTCAATAGCAGCAATCATCTTATCAAAAGAGTGTACTGTCAAATCAGCAGAAAGCTTACCGTTACCAATAATATACTCACCGGATGGATCTACATCACAACCATGTGGAGATTTTGGTGTAGGCAAGAAATAAACTGCACCAGGAACTTTTAAGGGGTCAACAGTCAATACTTCTTTTTTCATAGTTGAACTGGCCATATGCGTAGACTCATCATATACGTTATGAGCATAGTTTGCAGGCATCATTGTACCACCACCATTGTTTACATACTCTTCTATCAATTTCCAGTTAACGGCTGCAATAAAATCCTTATCGTTCTGCGAGGCATTTACTTCTAAAAGTGAATTTGCTTCCTCTGTGTTATAAGTAGTAAAGAAGAACCAACCATGTGACTTATCACGACCTGGGTGAGAAAGATCATAGTTAAATCCGGGCATCAATAATTGGAATTTAATATCCATATGACCGTGCTCTGGATCTACACTTATAAAAGAAAGCGCCCCTTTAAAATTGCTCTTATACTCGTTTATAGGCATATCTCGTTGCGGAACAGGAACAGAAAAACGTGTTCCGGCTACTACATACTCGGTATTTTCCGTAATAAAGGAAGAACTGTGGTTACCAGCACTATTAGGTATTTCAATAATTTCCTCGGTCTCAAAGGTCTCTAAGCTTATACGAGCAATACGCGGTGTATTGTTACCGTTGATAAAAATCCATCTTCCATCCAGTTCCCCTGCGGTCTGAGAAATATCTGGGTGGTGAGAATCATCCCAAGGCACAAAACCAAAGGAAGTTTCCAACATAGGCTTGGTCTCCTCGGAGTATCCATATCCAGAAGTAGGAAATTGTGAAAAAACAGGAATCTCCTTGAACATACGTCCAGAAGGCAGACCATATACCGTAATATTACCACTATATCCACCAGACATAAAGGCGTAAAATTCATCATATTCACCGGGTGCTACATAGACCTTTTCGGCGTTATTGGAAGAAAGCGCTCCGTTAGATGAGGCCTTTCCGTTCTGATTACCGCATCCAGTAAGCATCAATGCCGACCCTAGAAATGCGAATAAATGATATGTATACTTTTTCATTTTGTGATTATTTATGTATTTGTTTAGTTTAATTTGATGGAGGTAGGATTACTTTATCTACTACATGCACGATTCCGTTTCCTGCAGGAATACTGGCAATTATTTTAGCACCTCCCACATATACGTCATCTCCTTTAACCTCTACTGTAGTATTTTGGTCATTGGCCTGACCCAATTTCTTAAACTTTTTCAAGAACTCCTTGTCGTAGTTGCCAGCGGTTACATGATGTTTTAAGATATTAGCCAATGCAGCTTTGTTCTCTGGCTTTAGTAAATTCTCTACCGTGCCGGCAGGCAAAGCATCAAAAGCAGCGTTTGTTGGCGCAAAAACCATTAACGGCCCTGCGTTTACAAGTACATTTTCAAGACCTGCAGCCTGGACCGCGGCTACCAATGTGGTGTGATCCGGAGACCCAATTGCAATCTGTAAAACATTGGGCGTAGATCCGTCATCCTCAATAAAGGCCTGACCCTTCTTCTGAGTATCCGCTGCCTCTGTTGTTGCAGCAGGCTCACTCGTGTTGTCGGTTTTGGCCTCGCCTTTACAACTGCTAATGAACAGCAGCATAATGACCGAACCGAATAGAAATTTTAAATTGGTTGTTTTCATAATATGATTATTTATAGAGTTCTAAAGTATTCTACGATGGAGCGTACCTGCTCTACCGTTAAGTTTTGGTTGGACATCGCTGCACCATTAAATTCTACTAAAAGATCTTTGGCACACTGGTCTTCTTCTGTCATTAATTTAGGGTCTAAAATCATGTTCATTACCCATTCCGGACTTCTTCTTTCAAAAATACCAACGGGAGAAGGACCTATAAAGCGTTTATCTAATTTGTGGCAGGCAGTACAATTGGTCTTAAACAATTCTGCTCCGGCAGTTGCCATTTCTTGATTAACCACAGGATCCAGTGGCAAATCTTTGATTTGACCAACACCCTTATCCTCTAAAGTAATACGCTTGGAAGCTGGCACACCATCGTCAGCAGGAGCAGTTTCAGCAGGTTTTTCCGTTGTACTTTTACGATTAACACTAAAGCCATCGGTTTCTTTTTTTTCTTTTCCTCCACAACTGACTAGGATTACTGAGAAAATAACTACTACACTTTTAAATACTATTTTCATTTTAAGGTTGTTTCTAATTTAATACGCCAAAAATAGGCCTATTGAAGTTTCAAATATATGATAATTATCATAATAAAAGATATAAAGGTCTTTATTTATTTTAAATAAATTAATGTACCTTTCCAACATTATATAATTTATAATATGCTCTAATATCCTACCTTCGCATGGAGATGTTATCAAACGCAAGTAAGTACGCTATTAACGCTGTTTTGTTTTTAGCCCTCGACGCTCACAATGACCGTAAAGTGGGTGTAAAAGAAATTGCAGCAAGTATTAATGTGCCCGTTGCTTTTCTGGCTAAGCTACTGCAGGGTTTGGCACGAAAAGGTGTTATTTCTTCGTCGAAAGGGCCCAACGGTGGTTTTTACTTAACTGATGAAAACAAATCTCAAAAACTTATGGTTGTGGTAGATCAAATTGACGGACTGTCAAAGCTGAAGGAATGTGTCCTAGGACTTACGAATTGCGACAGTGATAAACCTTGCCCGATGCATTCCATGCTTCAACCGCTTAGAAAAAATTTTCTTCAAGAACTAAGCAGAAATTCTATAGCTACGTTCGCTAAGAAAGTCCAAGAAGGCAAGACTTTTTTAAGTATTTAAAAAATCACATCTCATGCGTAAAGCTTTACCCGAGAAGAACTACTAGTAAAACATATTAATATTGAAATTATAACTTTCCTTAAATTGATTAATTAAGTATACCACGAAGTTTAAAATAGCAGTGCTAACAGTCGTATTTACTTCATAAACACTACCTAATACCTGCTAAGAAAGCCACAAATGCTGCGTTAACAAAGAATATTTAGTTCTCGGCTAAAAAACGTACTGCTAAACGGCACCTTTATAGAACCGTAACATGGTTTATATTGAGATTACTTTAGTTAGTTTCAATTCTTTGCTCGGCCTTTCAATCTCATAAAATCAGCTAGGCATTCCTATTAGCTTTCATAAACACAAAGATAAAAACATAAAGAACCAAAAATGTTTTCAAAAGCATAAGTTGTGAAAGTAGACTTGTTTGAAAGCGTTATGGCGCAATGTTCTGCCATAGATACGCGTATAATAAAAAAAGATTTGTAATTTGTATGTGATTCAAATTTTAAAATTATGGCTAAAAAAGCAGATCAAACAGCTTCATTTATGG
>CAZMUV010000106.1:0-10746 GCA_964569345.1 uncultured Maribacter sp.
TGTCCGCTCCAGCTTCGTCGGTATTGTCACGAAAGCCAAAGTAAACCTCTACTTCGGATAATAGTGCTCCATTTTCCACATCTTGTGCTTCTAGGATAACGGTAAAATCACCGCCTACTAGTGTACTGGTAGCCACATCGAACAAAACCTCATCATCTATTATTTCTACTGTTCTGAGTACTGCTCCACGTTCTACATCTGTAAAGATGCCATCTATGGGTTTGTCCGCATCTGCACAAGCTGCGACTATTAACGCAGATCCTGCAAGAGCAATTTTAAAAGAATTATATATTATTTTTTTCATTTTTCTTTTATTTTAAATTTAATTAGCAGCTGGGAAAACAGGACCAGCAGGATTTGTATCCCAGAATACCTGTGTGTTAAGGTCAGTCCTTTGCGTTAAGCTAGGATTCGTAATCACTTCGTTCTGAGGAAGAAGAAGCGTTCTAGGGAATGGACCCGGATTTAACTCCCAACTAGGAGGTAAAGTTGTAGGGAATCCTGTTTTTCTGTAGTAGTTGTAACTTTCTGTACCTCCACCAAACAAAGTAGTGAAGTACTGCTCAGCGAAAAGGTTTTCCTTGTCGTCACCGGTTGCTGCGTTAAATGCGGCAACAGTATCGTCTATGTACGCTGTTACTTCTCCATCAGTTGGCGCTACAGATAAATCAGCAGAACCATCCAAAGCACCAAAGCCTTGTACCTTTTCGATTGATTTTTCTAATCCAGCTCTTAGGAAGGTTGCCTTATCCGCATCGGATCCCATTTCGCCTCTCCAAAAATCTACATATGAAGCAAGGATGATTGGCTCGATACCTGCACCTGCACCACCTTTACCTAGACCTACACCTTCAGTCAAACCTGAGTCTGCATCAAATGCGCTGCTATCAAATAATCCACCAGCTGGGTATACCCCTATTGCTGTTCTTTTAAAACTGTCAGGAGGTGTTCCTTCGTCATTACCATGAGATCTTCCCCAATAGCCATTGTCAACACTACAGAAAGTAAAACCACCATCTATGTAGTGCTGTGGTGGAACTACCAAAGAACATGCTAAATCTTCTTCGTTGGGTGGTATTGCTACCCCATTTACATCTAATGCTCCAGGCGTACCGTTGGACTGACGATAGTAATAGTATCGTATCCTTGGGTCATTAGTTCTAAGCATATTTTCCATTAACCAGTTAGACTGGTAAATGTTCGCTCCTGATGGTGTGTAATCATCAGCATAATCCGGATGTCTAGAATCTGGCTGTAATTCACTGGTGCCATATTGCAGTTCAAAATCATCATCAGAATCGGAGATAAAATTATCCCCGGCGATAACTGCGTTGAAAGCGGCCACATTTCCTGTATTCTTGTAGGAACGCAAGCGTAGTGTATTGATCAACTTTACCCATTTGGTGGTATCTTCATTGTAAAAGATATCTACGGCACCTTGTGATTCTGGTGCTGCTGCCAATAATGCTTCCGCTTCATCCAATAATTGGAAAGCAGCTGCGTATACTTCCTCACCACTATCTAAAGTTGGAGCAGGAAATTCAAGCGGTTGACCAGCTTGACTGAAGGCGGCCACACCTAAAAAGTCAACTAGTTGAAATAACGAGTGGGCATATAGGGCCTTAGCGACGCCTACATGAAAAGAAAAATCCACTTCTGTTGCTTCGTCTATAGACTCAAGTGCTTGCAGGTTCGTTAGAATACCTACAGACACAGCATCACCAACACCATTACCACCAGAACTATAGGTTCTGGACCAAGCGCCGTTAAGCACCGTTCCTGGTAGCTCGTTGAAATAGATACGACCAAAGAAGTTATCTATTCTGGTCAATTCAGCAGCAGTATTGCTAAAGGTCTGCTGATTAGTAGCATATGCCAATTGGATACTGGTAAGCAGCAAATTGGGATCTGCCTGATCAGTGGATAAGTCGTTTGGACTTACACGCTGATCTAGATCTAATGTCTCACATGAGGTGACAAAGCCACCTACAAGGAGCGCTAACGTTAAATTTTTAAATATTTTTTTCATTGTATGATTCATTAACAATTTTGTTAGAAACTAGCTTTTAGAGTGATACCGTATCTTCTTGCAGAAGGCCCGTTGATGAAGTCAAAACCAAATCCGTTACCTATACCTACACCTGCTACGTTAGGGTCAAAGTTGGCACCGTCTGGAGTGTTATAAGCATCGTACCAAAGGTTGAAACCTTGCGCCGTAACGGTAAGGGCACCAAATGGAGTTTTGTCCAAATACTTAGCTGGAAAGCTATAACTTAAAGAGACTTCCTGTAAACGAATAACCGAAGCATCGTAAATACGCATCTCGGTAGGACCGAATAATACGTTAGTAAAGTAATAGGTTGAGTTGTTTATCTGAAGGTCATTCGGTTGCCCTGTGCTTTGACGAATACCTGGTAAGATGTACGTGTTCAATCTATTCTCTGTCTCCGTAATAAGACCCCTACCTAATAAAGCGGCAGTTGTACTGGAAAGTATATCACCACCTTTAGTGTGATTCACTTGAAAATTAAGACTCCATCCTTTATATCGGATGTTGTTTATAAAGTTCATGGAATAATCTGCAACAGCATCCCCAATAATTGGAACATTACCATCATTGTCTTGTTCTGCTACTACGTAGTTCCCTGCGTCGTTGATGAGGAAGTTTCCATCGTCATCTCTTGCAATCGCTGTACCTACTATAGTACGTAAAGACTCTCCTTCAATTGCTGCGTTAGAACCACGGAAAAGACCGCCGCCCTCTGCAAGCGAACCTGCATAAGCAATAAAATCTTGGTCTTGCTGTACAACCAGCTCTTCGTTGGTAAAAAAGTTTACACTAGAGTTCCATGAGAAATTATCACTTCTAATAACATCCACGCCTATTACTGCTTCCCAACCTTTGTTGCTTATTTCTCCAATGTTACTTTGCGTAAAGCTAAAGCCCGTAGAGGGCGCTAGTGGCTCTGTAACAATAAGGTCATTCGTTCTACGATCGTAGTACGTTAAATCCAAGGATATTCTGTTCTTCCAGAATTTAGATTCAATACCTACTTCGTATTCCTCTAAAAGCTCTGGACGTAAGTTAGGATTAGCTCTGAAGTTATCCACTTGATTGGTAGTCAATGACGCACCATCATAAGGATCAACAAAACGTTGTGGATTCTGTTCTACTACATTTACAGTAGGATACGAAAACTGCGTATCAAAGTTTGCAGAAGTACCATAACTGGCTCTTAGTTTTAAGAAGTTTAATCCATTTTCAGATTTCAAACCAGAGAATGCTGCTGTTGGTAAAAAGGACAAACTAGCACCAGGATAGGTTTGGTTGCGATTCTCTCTAGCAAAGTTAGAAACCCAGTCAGATCTAGCAGATACCGTTAAGAATAACATATTGTCATAATCTAAGGTTGCTTGACCTAATAGACCAGCAATGTTTCTATTTCTAGAAAACTGAATAGGTAACTGGTTTTCAAAATTGAAGTGTCTTTTTACCCCAAAAACAAGCTGACCTGTACTGGCAACACCAGAACGATCAAAGTTATCTTGTCTTGAGTTTGCACCCAATGTGAATGTCATTCCTAATTTCTCAGAAAGATCGTAGTTACCGTTTAAGGATAAGAAATGATCCCAAATCGTATTGTTGTTATCAAAGGTGTCGTAGAAACCAAAAATAGCATCTGGGAATTCTACCCCTCCTTTGTTAGAACCATTGATGTTACGCTCATTATAAAAATCCAAACCTGATCTCCAAGTAACGTTTAAGTTATCGTTAATGGCGTAATCTAAGGAAAGATTCCAGTTGAACCTGTTGGTCAACTGTCGGTATTGTACGTTTTTCGCTGTCCATCTTGGGTTGATAATGTCGTTACCATTACGGTAGTACACACTAGATCCATCAATTGGATTCTCGAAAGGTAAACCCATAAGGTCTACACTACGAGGCGTAAAGAATACATTTCCAAATACAGAAAGACCATCCGTACCGTTACCTCTACTTGCTCCTACTGGTGGGCTCGTAAAGTCAGTTCTAGCGAAGTTCATTGTTCCCCTAACTGTGAATTTGTTAGTTAATTTGGAAACACCACCAACAGAAATCGTTGTTCTGTTAAGGTCGTTACCTGGAATAAAACTTTCTTCGTTAAGATAACCAATGTTCGCGTTAAAGCTTGTGTTCCCATCTGCTGTTCCACCAGAGATGTTTACAGAAGTATTGGTTGAATAACCTGGTTTAAACAACTCCTGAAAAGAGTTATAAGGCTTCCAGTCGTATCTAGCTCCTTGTAATTCAGGAAACGCATTACGAGTTGACGCTACTGCTGTAGTTGAATATGGATGCTCCAATGTTGCATTGTCATCGATTAAAGGCTGTCTGCCGTAACCGGCTACGCCACCTTCACTAAAACTAGGACCCCAGTTACTAAAGAACCAACCAAAGTTCTGATCAAAACCATTACCGTAAGAGTTTTGGAAATCTGGAGTAGAAGCGATTTCAATCGCATTGTACGATTGGCTAACACTTATTTCAGTCTTTTTAGGACCTCCATTATTAGCAGCGCCTGCTTTAGTTGTTATCAAGATAACCCCGTTACGTCCTTGACTACCATAAAGTGTGGCTGCTGCCAAACCTTTTAGTACCTCAACGTTTTCGATATTGTTTGGATCTAAATCCAAAAATCTCGAAGAACTAGGATTTCCTTCGATAAAATCTCCAGGGGCGTTTGTATCGTTTGCAAATGGAATACCATCTACAATAAATAACGCCTGGTTAGTACCACTAAAGGAACTAAGACCCCTTACTGTAATGTTAGTTGCCGAACCAGAGGATCCACCAGCAGATACAACTTGTACACCTGCAGCTTTACCAGATAAAACTCTAGCGACATCACCTTCTGTTCTGCCTTCAAGTTGTTCCTTGCCTACAGATGTGGTGGCATACCCTAGTGCCTTTTTCTCCCGTTTGATACCTTGTGCGGTAACAACAACCTCTTCTAAGGCTTGGGCATCTTCTTCCATTTGCACATTTACAGTGTTACCTGCACCTACTGCCTGCCTAACATTCTTTTGACCTATATAGGTAAAAAGAAGTGTTTGCCCCGTTTCTGCATTGATGGCGTAATTACCATCGAAATCAGTTTGAGTTCCATTGGTTGTTCCTTCAACAACTATGTTAACTCCGGGCAAGGGAAGCCCGTCTTGATCGGTAACCGTCCCGGATACCGTCTTGTCCTGTGCAAAGGAAAACTGCACAACTAACGCCAAAAATAGCGTTAACAATCCATTTAATTTTGTTCTCATTTTTAATGTTATTTGAATTAGCTATTCGCAAAAGTCTTAATAATGTGTTAATAATCCAAACTAATTTTAATAAAAGATTAAGTTAAATTTTCATAATGCGAAGTTACAGATGAAACAGGTACTGTATTATATGATTAATAATGTAACATCTGATTTTTTGTCAATTTGAAAAAACGGAAGGTTTTAACAGTCATATTTAGTTGTTTTATGCCATTTTGATAGAGGGTACTTCAATTATTAGGTTGGTGTGGGTTTTGAACATGATTTTTTTACTGATTTATTAGGATTGATGAGCTTTTGAAAAAAACTTTAAAAATAAACGGATCAGGGTTTGAAGTATTGGTAATTATTATTACATTTGCCGACCCTTAAAGAAGGGGTAAATTTTACATATTTATAGCGTATGCCAACAATATCACAATTAGTACGAACAGGAAGAGCCACAATTACTAAGAAGAGTAAATCGGCTGCTTTAGATTCGTGTCCTCAAAGAAGAGGGGTTTGTACCCGGGTTTACACGACTACACCTAAGAAACCAAATTCAGCAATGCGTAAAGTTGCAAGAGTAAGGTTAACTAACGGTAAGGAAGTAAACGCATACATCCCTGGAGAAGGACATAATCTACAAGAGCACTCGATAGTATTAGTAAGGGGCGGAAGAGTCAAAGATTTGCCAGGAGTTAGATATCATATCGTTCGTGGAGCATTGGACACAGCAGGTGTGGCCGGTAGAACACAACGTAGATCTAAATACGGAGCAAAAAGACCTAAGAAGTAATAACACTTTTTAAAAAGAAGAGATGAGAAAAAGACAGGCAAAAAAACGACCACTTTTACCAGATCCAAGATTTAATGATCAGTTAGTAACTAGATTCGTTAATATGATGATGTGGGATGGTAAGAAATCTGTAGCATTTAGTGTATTTTATGATGCTATTGATATTGTCGATGCCAAAAAAACAGACGAAGAAAAAACCGCTTTAGAGCTTTGGAAGGATGCATTAAGTAATGTAATGCCTCACGTTGAAGTAAGAAGTAGAAGAGTTGGTGGTGCAACATTTCAGATACCTATGCAGATTAGACCGGATAGGAAGATTTCTACAGCAATGAAATGGCTTATCAGTTATGCTAGAAAGCGTAATGAAAAAGGGATGGCTCAGAAATTGGCAGGGGAGATTTTAGCTGCTTCAAAAGAAGAAGGTGCTGCTGTTAAGAAAAGGACAGATACGCACAAGATGGCTGAAGCTAATAAAGCATTTTCTCACTTTAGATTTTAATAGGAGATGGCAAGAGATTTAAGACTTACTAGAAATATAGGTATTGCCGCGCATATTGATGCGGGTAAAACAACTACTACAGAGAGAATTCTGTTTTATACAGGTGTTTCACATAAAATTGGAGAAGTGCATGATGGCGCTTCTACTATGGATTGGATGGAGCAAGAAGCTGAACGTGGAATTACAATTACTTCTGCAGCTACTACATGTGACTGGACATTTCCGCAAGAAAATGGAGAGCCTACGGATGAGGCGCAGGATTATCACTTTAATATTATAGATACGCCAGGCCACGTTGATTTTACCGTAGAGGTGAATCGTTCATTACGTGTTCTTGATGGGTTGGTTTTTCTTTTTAGTGCGGTAGATGGTGTTGAGCCACAGTCCGAGACAAATTGGAGGCTAGCCGATAATTATAAAGTTCCTAGAATTGGTTTCGTAAATAAAATGGATCGTCAAGGTTCTGATTTCTTGGGCGTATGTGCTCAGGTTAAGGATATGTTGAAATCCAATGCGGTACCAATTGTATTGAATATTGGTGATGAGGACGATTTCAAAGGCATAGTAGATTTAGTTAAGAACAGAGCCATCGTATGGCATGACGATAATTACGGTTCTACTTTTGATGTTGTTGCTATTCCAGAAGACATGAAAGCGGAGGTGCGTAAGTACCGAGCTATGTTGATAGAGGAAGTTGCTAGTTATGACGAAAATTTGTTAGAGAAGTTCATGCAAGATGAGGATTCTATAACAGAAGATGAAGTCCATGCTGCTTTAAGGGCTGCTGTTATGGATATGGCAATCATACCCATGGTATGTGGTTCTTCATTTAAGAATAAGGGAGTCCAGTTTTTATTGGATGCGGTATGTCGTTATTTGCCTTCTCCTCTAGATAGAGATAATATAGTTGGGGTAAATCCTGATACCGGTGAAGAGGAATTGCGTAAGCCAAATGTTAAAGAGCCTTTTGCGGCCTTAGCTTTTAAGATAGCTACGGATCCTTTTGTAGGTCGTTTAGCATTTTTCCGCGCATATTCAGGACGTTTGGATGCGGGTTCTTATATATTGAATAACCGTTCTGGGAAGAAGGAACGTATTTCGCGTATCTATCAGATGCATTCAAATAAGCAAAATGCTATTGATTTTATCGAGGCAGGAGATATTGGTGCGGCTGTAGGGTTTAAGGATATTAAGACGGGAGATACTATGTCTTCTGAGAAACATCCTATTGTTTTGGAAAGTATGGATTTTCCTGATCCAGTAATTGGTATTGCTGTAGAGCCTAAGACAAAGGTAGATGTTGATAAATTAGGGATGGCTTTAGCTAAATTAGCTGAAGAAGACCCAACGTTTCAAGTAAAAACCGATGAAGCTTCGGGTCAGACTATTATTTCAGGTATGGGCGAGCTACACTTGGATATTATAGTGGACCGTTTAAGAAGAGAATTTAAGGTTGAGGTAAACCAAGGGGAGCCTCAAGTGGAATATAAGGAAGCGCTTACCAAATTGGCTGCGCACCGTGAAACATATAAGAAACAATCTGGTGGTCGTGGTAAGTTTGGAGATATCGTTTTCGAAATGAGTCCAGCTGATGATGATTTTGAAGGCGAAGGCTTACAATTTGTAGATCAAATTAAAGGTGGTCGTATTCCAAAAGAATTTATACCATCCATTGAGAAGGGATTTGCTTCAGCTATGATGAATGGTCCTTTAGCAGGTTTTGAAATGGATACCATGAAGGTGGTATTGAAGGATGGTTCTTTTCATGCTGTGGATTCTGATGCACTATCATTTGAATTGGCTGCCAAGATGGGTTACAAAGCTGCTGGTAAAGCTGCGGGTGCTGTAATCATGGAGCCAATCATGAAAATTGAAGTTATTACACCTGAAATAAATATGGGTGATATTGTAGGTGATTTAAACCGTAGAAGGGGAACAATTACTGATATGAGTGACCGAGCTGGTGCTAAAGTAGTAAAGGGTACTGTTCCGTTATCTGAAATGTTTGGATATGTTACTTCTCTTAGAACTTTGTCATCAGGGAGAGCGACATCAACAATGGAGTTTTTACATTATGCCCAAACACCTTCAAATATATCTGAAGAGGTTATTAAAAAGGCGAAAGGTATAACAGCATAAATTAAAGTAATGAGTCAGAAAATCAGAATAAAATTAAAATCTTACGACTATAACTTAGTGGATAAGTCTGCTGAGAAAATCGTAAAGACGGTAAAAACGACTGGAGCTGTTGTAACAGGACCTATTCCTTTGCCTACGCACAAGAAGATATTTACGGTATTGCGTTCTCCGCACGTAAATAAAAAATCTCGGGAGCAGTTTCAATTAAGTTCATATAAGAGATTATTGGACATATACAGTTCTTCATCAAAAACTATTGACGCTCTTATGAAATTAGAGTTGCCGAGTGGTGTTGAAGTGGAGATAAAAGTCTAAATTTGCAAACCTTTTTATCATAGAAGAGGTGTTACATGTCCCGAGCCGCGTGCAAGGGAAAAACGGATAAAAATAATTTAGGGTTAAATTATTTTGACCCTATTTTTTTGAACTGAGTTTAAATAGTAATAATTAATATAAATAGTATGTCTGGGTTAATAGGAAAAAAAGTAGGCATGACCAGTATTTTTGACGAGAATGGGAAGAACATCCCATGCACCGTTATACAAGCTGGGCCATGTGTGGTTACCCAAGTCAGAACCGAAGAGGTTGACGGGTATAATGCTCTTCAACTTGGTTTCGATGACAAGGCAGAAAAACGTGCTAATAAGGCCGAAATCGGTCACTTTAAAAAAGCAGGTGCTTCTCCTAAGAAAAAAGTCGTTGAATTTTCAGGTTTTGATGGGGATTACAAATTAGGAGACACTGTAGGTGTCGACGTTTTTGTAGAAGGAGAATTTGTTGATGTCGTTGGTACTTCAAAAGGTAAAGGTTTCCAAGGGGTTGTAAAGCGCCATGGTTTCGCCGGAGTTGGTCAAGCGACTCACGGTCAACATAACAGGCTTAGGGCTCCAGGTTCTATTGGCGCTGCATCGTATCCTGCACGAGTTTTCAAAGGTATGAAGATGGCAGGTAGAATGGGTACCGATAGGGTGACAGTTCAGAACCTTAAGGTGTTGAAAGTAGTTCCGGAAAAGAATCTTGTTGTTGTTAAAGGTTGTGTTCCTGGTCATAAAAACGCTTATGTAACTATTGAGAAGTAATGAAGGTAGCAGTTTTAGATATTAAAGGAAAAGACACGGGGAGAAAGGCAGACCTTTCTGATCAAGTGTTCGGTATAGAGCCTAATAACCATGCAGTTTATTTAGACGTTAAGCAGTACTTAGCACATCAAAGGCAAGGTACGCATAAGGCTAAGGAAAGAGCAGAGATAGCGGGTAGTACTAGAAAGATTAAAAAGCAAAAAGGTACGGGTACCGCGAGAGCGGGTAGTATTAAGTCTCCGATCTTTAGAGGTGGTGGTCGTATTTTTGGCCCAAGACCAAAGGACTATACCCAAAAATTGAATAAAAATTTAAAGCGTTTGGCTAGGAAATCTGCACTAAGTTTGAAATCTCAGGAGAAGTCGATTTTAGTAGTTGAAGACTTTGATTTTGATGCGCCAAAAACAAAAGATTTTGTACAAGTTTTAAAGTCCTTAGGCTTAGAGAACAAAAAGTCTTTAATTGTGTTGGGCGATTCAAATAAAGGTGTATATTTGTCTTCTCGTAATTTCACCCATTCAGACGTTATAACTAGCTCAGAATTAAGTACTTACAAGATATTAAATGCAAATAGTATTGTGTTGTTGGAAGGTGCTTTAGAGGGAATAGAATTGAATTTAAATAAATAAGTAAAGCCATGAGCGTTTTAATCAAGCCTATCATAACGGAGAAAATGACAGCTGACAGCGAATTAAATAATCGTTACGGTTTCATTGTTGATCCTAGGGCCAACAAAATTCAGATTAAAGATGCTGTTGAAGCAACTTATGGTGTATCGGTTAAGAAGGTTCGTACGATGAACTACGGTCCATCACGGAAATCCAGATATACAAAAACTGGTGTTCAGCATGGAAAGACAAATGCAATTAAGAAAGCAGTTGTTGACGTTGTTGAAGGGGATATAATCGATTTTTACAGTAATCTATAAAGACAAGAAATGTCAGTTAGAAAAT
>CAZMUV010000107.1:0-10741 GCA_964569345.1 uncultured Maribacter sp.
ACAACGGAATATTCCCATGTTTCTTCTTAGGCAATCTCGCTACCTTATTCTCAAGTAACGCAAAAGCCTTTATAAGTTTTCTTCGAGTGTGCTTGGGTAAAATAACTTCATCTATAAACCCTCGTTCTGCGGCGCTGTAGGGATTCGCGAATTTATCGGCATATTCCTTTTCCTTTTCAGCCAGTTTAGCTTCTGAATCGTCGGCTTTGGCAATTTCTTTCTTGAAAATAATTTCGCTGGCACCCTTGGCGCCCATAACGGCAATTTCGGCACCAGGCCATGCGTAATTCATATCAGCACCAATGTGTTTGGAATTCATAACATCGTAGGCACCACCATACGCTTTTCTGGTAATCACAGTAATTTTGGGCACCGTTGCCTCACTTAATGCATATAACAACTTTGCGCCGTTGGTAATAATACCGTTCCATTCCTGATCAGTCCCTGGTAAAAACCCTGGCACATCTACGAGCACTAACAAAGGAATATTAAAGCAATCGCAAAATCGGGTAAAACGGGCCGCTTTTTTGGAGGCATCTACATCTAAAACTCCTGCAAGACTGTTAGGTTGATTGGCGACAATACCAACACTACGACCTCCTAGCCTGGAAAATCCAACGACAATATTCTCAGCGTAATCCTTATGTATTTCAAAAAATGAATCTTCATCTATAATACCCTTAATAACCAAGCGCATATCGTAAGGCTGATTAGGATTTTCAGGTACAACCTGTTCTAGTTCCTCCCTAATTTCGTTTCCTGGTTCAAAAGGCAACTTATTGGGTAACTCTTCACAATTTTGTGGCATATAGGATAGTATTCCCTTTATTTGGGCAATACACTCCATATCGTTGACCGCAGTAAGATGCGTAACTCCTGATTTTGTGGCATGGGTAACTGCGCCTCCCAATTCCTCTGAAGTAACCTCTTCGTTGGTTACGGTCTTTACCACATTAGGCCCCGTTACAAACATATAACTGGAGTTTTCTACCATCAAAGTGAAATCGGTAATAGCAGGAGAATACACGGCACCACCAGCACAAGGCCCCATGATTCCGGAAATCTGTGGTATTACCCCAGAGGCCATTACGTTTTTATGAAAGATATCCGCATAACCGCCAAGAGAACGCACGCCCTCTTGAATACGAGCACCACCACTGTCATTTAAACCTATCATGGGAACGCCAATTTTCAGTGCCATATCCATCACTTTACAGATTTTCTCCGCATGGGTCTCCGAAAGTGCACCACCAAAAACGGTAAAATCTTGCGCAAATACACACACTTGTCTTCCATTTATGGTGCCATAGCCTGTAACCACACCATCACCGTAAAACTTTTGTTTGTCCATGCCAAAATCGGTTGTCCTATGCGTAACTAAAGCCCCAAGTTCCTCAAAAGAACCCTCGTCCATTAAAAAATGGATTCGCTCCCTTGCCGTTAACTTCCCCTTGGCGTGTTGTTTTTTTATACGCTCTTCTCCGCCACCTACTAGTGAAGCGGCCAATTTAGCTTCGAGAATTTTTATTTTATCGTTCATCAAGCATATTTTAATCCTATTTAGCTTCTGTTTTGTTTCCAGGTTGCAGCTGTTTCCTTGGGCACCTTTATTTTGTCTTTATGTTCCAAATAGAATTGTAAACCTACCAAGGCGGCTATGTGCTCTTCTTCGGTATATTTGGCTTTCAATGCCTTAGGACTGTAATGGTTTTTAACAAAATGGGTGTCAAACTTCCCCGATGTAAAGGCTTCGTGCTCGCATACGAATTTCCCAAAAGAAAGCGTCGTAGCCACGCCTTCCACCTTGTAATCGTTTATGGCATCAATCATCAATCGTATGGCTTCTTCCCTTGTTTTTCCGTAGGTAATCAGTTTAGAAATCATGGGGTCATAGAACATTGGTACCGTCATGCCTTCCTCAAAACCATCATCTACGCGTATACCTTCTCCGCTCGGCGTTCTATAGGTAGACAAAGTACCTATACTTGGCATAAAATTATCAAGTGGGTCTTCTGCATATACACGGACTTCCAACGCATGACCTTTGATGGTCAAATCGGATTGGGTGAACTCCAGCCGTTCCCCTCTTGCTATTTTAACCTGCTGTTCTACCAAATCTAATCCTGTAATCAGTTCGGTAACAGGATGCTCTACTTGCAAGCGGGTATTCATTTCTAAAAAGAAGAAATTTTTATTTTCGTCCAGTAGAAATTCCACAGTACCAGCACCCACATAATTGCAGGCCTTTGCTACGCGAACAGCAGCTTCTCCCATGGCCGAACGTATGGCTGGTGTTAAGACGGATGAAGGTGCTTCCTCCACCACTTTTTGATGCCTACGCTGCACACTACATTCCCGTTCAAAAAGATGAACTACGTTGCCATGCGTATCTGCCAATACCTGAATTTCTATATGACGTGGCGAGCCCACATATTTTTCAATAAATACCGAACCATCCCCAAAAGCAGCAACCGCCTCGCCAATGGCACGTTCCATTTGTTCTGGAAGTTCATCCATATTATTTACTACACGCATCCCTTTTCCACCGCCGCCAGCTGCCGCTTTTATAAGGATTGGAAAACCTATTTCACCAGCTACTTTTTTTGCGAGTTCGGTATCCGTAATGGCCGTATCTATACCGGGTACCATAGGAATATCGTAGGCCTTTACCGCTTCCTTTGCGGCCAATTTATTCCCCATGATTCTTATAGCATGTGGTAATGGCCCTATAAATGTGATTCCGTTATCAGCTACTAGTTGCGCAAAAACAGCATTCTCGCTTAAAAACCCATAACCAGGATGTATGCCTTCTGCACCGGTTTGTTTGGCCGCAGCGATAACTTTACCCATAACCAAATAGGATTCAGAAGATGGTGCTTTACCAAGCAACACAGCTTCGTCCGCATATTTTACGTGTGGTGAATTACGATCAGCTTCTGAATACACAGCAACGGTTTTAATCCCCATTTTTCGTATCGTTTTCATCACCCTTAGGGCAATTTCACCACGATTGGCAACCAGTATTTTTTTCATTAAAGCATGTTATTTTAGGACCGAAATTAGCGGCCAGTATCCGTTGTTTTAATCTTTATAATTAGGATTCCATTTCAATAATTAATTGCCCTTTGTCAACAGTATCTCCTACCTTGATGGCTATGGATTTAATTGTTCCTCCTCCTTGAGATAGTATCTGATTCTCCATTTTCATTGCAGACAGGACCAACAATGGCGTGCCTTCCACAATCTCCTGTCCTGCTTGCACCATAACGTCCATTATTAACCCAGGCATGGGCGCCAAGATATTTTTTGCCTTTTGAGAGGTGTTGGACAAAAGTCCCATTTTTTGCACCAATTGATCATACTGATCATTAATCTTGATTACGTACGTATTTCCGTTCACAGCTATCGTCAACCTTCTTTCTTGAAGATTTTCCTCTATCACCTGCACGTCGTATGACTTGTTATCCTTTAACACGTGAAAACCAGTAGCACCTAAATTTTGCATATCCAATGCGGCTACATCATCTTTACTCAAATCAAATTCGGCCTCATTAACCTTGATTAAATACTTTTCCATGATATAGATTTTATTTCTAACGAAAATAAGCTATCCCTCTGTATTTTCTATATGCATAATACATACTCTAGAAGAATCTCAACTGATTTTCTTGTAATTTACAACCGAAAAACAACTCCTTCAAAAGATGTGTAGCTTTTAATAAATAGCTTTTTCTAAGCTGAAGAGGGTTTGAAAAGAACACTATAATCTGTATGAAAACTTCCTAACAATATGTATTTAGTAGTCGAATAAAATAAAAACAGCTAGTTGGTTCTAAACTCAGTTTGAAACGTAATGTTTCGGGCTGGGTTTTTTATTGTCTCTGTTTGCTAGTGCTTAGGATTTGGATAGTTATCGGATTGATCCTCTATCGTTTCGTCCATGCAGGTAAAATCTTTTTCCACTAAAATAGATAATTGGACAGGTTTATTCGAATCAACCACATTACTATATCCAACCCTATCACTTGCTAACCAAGTGTCTTTTGCATCCCTTGTTATATAGACCGTAATCATATCCCCTACATAAGTTGCTTCTAGCGTCTCTATGCCTTCCTTGGCTACTAATCTATAGGTAAGCATACGGTTACCAAAAACAATAGCTTCTTGGCATTGCCCCTTGCTACAAAAAGTAGCCACTTCTGACTTGGTTAAACGTAAGCGAATTGAATTTCCTTTGATTCTTATCTTCATTTATAGAGAATTATGGAACCGATATTCCTTTAGTTTTGGATTTGATACTATAGTGTATCCTTTGAATATCAAATTTAAGCTAAAAAGGATGTTTATGGCATAGCTTCCTTACTTCCCATTTCATTTTTATTTTACCCCCTTTAACCTCATTATGCTGCATAGCACTTATAAGCCTTTCGTTTTACTTTAAAGACCCCACAAAAAGCGTCCTTATTGCGGGTTGAAGTCCCTATAAAGTGTTTGTTAGATAGGATAAGTTTTAGAATTGCTACATTTAAGTCAATAAAAGAATCATTGTTTAAAGACAGGTGTAAACTAGTAGTTTTTAGAAGAGTTTGATGTTTTTTTAAAAAACTAGGAATGCCTATTACACTAAAACGTTTATGAAAAACCCAATAGCGATTGCAGAAGTCAAGTTACTAGAAAATAAAAAACCTGCCCATGCGCTGGTCAACGGTCTGGATTTGGTCATCGTTAAATTTGATGATGATATATCGGTGCTCTACGGACGATGTTTGCATCGTGGCGCATTAATGTCAGATGGTCATGTAGATGGGCATAATCTTATCTGTGGTGTACACGGCTGGGATTACCGCTATGATACCGGTGTTTCTGAATATAATAACAATGAAGTACTACACAAATTCATCACTAAAGTTGAAGAGGGTGAATTATTTGTTGATGCCGTAGAAATTGAAGCCTATTTAGAAAAACATGCACAACCTTTTAATCGAGATGAATATTTGGGCGCTTATGCAGATACACATCCTGAGGCTACCGAACCGTATACAGGATATATCAAAGAATTGGCCAAAAACGGATTAAAAAACCTTGGTCATCATGGTGCTTCTGCATCAATGGGTGTTGACAGAAATACGCTGCCTAAATGGAGTGATATTCAATTCTTGCCAGCACAATTGGCTAGTCGCCCTTTACTAGATGAAGACAAAGTAGCTACTAAAGTGGTTATTGGCCCCAAAGCAAAAAAACCCTTGAAACTGGATATTCCCTTGTTTGTGAGCGATATGAGTTTTGGTGCCTTATCACGGGAGGCCAAAATAGCCCTATCTAAAGGCGCTGAACTTGCTGGAACAGGTATTTGCTCTGGCGAAGGTGGCATGCTTCCACAAGAACAGGAAAATAATAGTAGGTATTTTTATGAACTTGCTTCGGCACAATTTGGTTTTTCATGGGATAAATTAGATAACGTACAAGCTTTTCATTTTAAAGGCGGACAGGGCGCAAAAACAGGAACTGGGGGCCACTTACCAGGAACTAAAGTAAGTAAAGAAATTGCGAAAGTTAGAGGATTAAAAGAAGGCGAAACAGCGATATCACCCGCAACCTTTCCTGACTTTCATGGCATTGGTGACTTCAAAGATTTTGCAGCCAAAGTAAGAGCCCATACAGGCGGAATACCCGTTGGCTTTAAAATAGCAGCCAGCCATGTAGAAAAGGACATTCAGTTTGCGCTAGATGTTGGCGTAGATTACATTATTTTAGACGGCCGTGGTGGTGGCACAGGTTCTGCACCTACCATTTTAAGAGATAATATTAATGTACCCTCAATACCTGCATTAGCAAGAGCCCGTACCTATTTAGATAAGGTAGGCGCAACCGATGTAAGCTTAATTATTACAGGAGGCTTACGTATTGCGGAAGATTTTGGCAAAGCCTTGATGTTAGGTGCAGATGCTATTGCTGTATCTAATTCTGCCTTACAAGCTATCGGTTGTTTAGGAATGCGCGCCTGCGGAAGTAATAATTGCCCCGTGGGCATAGCGACTCAAAAAGAGTCGTTACGAAGTAGGCTGATTATTGATTCATCTGCCAAGCAATTACACAATTATTTTGATGCTACAAATAACCTTATCAAAGTAATTGCGAGAGCATGCGGTCATGATGATATTTCAAAATTTAATTTTGATGATCTCTCCACCTTTGATTATGACATGCATCGCTTAACTGGAATTAACTATGCGGGCGTAAACCCATAAAATATAAGAGAATGAAAAAAATGATACCCTAAAAGGGAAGCAGAAACTCCAAAACCGCCATAAATTTCGAAAATAATAGAATACCTTAAGGGGAGGCACGCAACAGCTAAGAATAAACTCAAAAAATTACAAATGTTTAGTAATTTTTGAGCTCATTGGCTTAGTGATAGAGAGGTAGTAATCAATTAAATTTCCTGTATTATCAACTAAATACTTTTGAAAATTCCATTTTACGCTAGAGCTCTTTTTACCGTTTAGGTTTTTGTCTGTGAGCCATGCATACAGGGGATGCTGCTTGCTTCCTTTTACATCTATCTTTTCGGTAAGCAAAAAGGTAACACCAAAATTCAATTCACAAAATTCTTGAATTTGAGAAGCATCTCCAGGTTCTTGCTGACCAAACTGATTGCATGGCAAACCAATAACAATGAGTTCCTCAGCATACGTATCACTCAATGTTTGTAACTCTTTATATTGTTTTGTAAATCCGCATTCGGAAGCTACATTGACAAAAAGGATTTTCTTCCCTTTAAACTCCAAAAGAGAAATAGGATTGCCATCTATCGTATTGATAGCGATATCATAAATAGACTGCCTTTTTATTTCAGTAGAAGTACTTGGAGTTAATTTTGCTTTATCAACTGTTTTCATAACTATATTTTAAAGGATATAATCCAGTAATTCATTTCAACTATTTATAGTTTTTACAAGATGTTGTTCTCATCGCCAATCTAAAAGTTGAAAATTATAAAAAAAAGTAGAACGAAAAAATCAATAGTATTCTGTACATTTATCGTCAACTTCAACGAGAGAGCCTTAAGAAATTACATTTCCATTTACAGCCCCATTTTACGTCTTTTTTGGATAGTGCTACAATAACCGTGGCAGCGTTTTAGCAACAAGATTCTAAATCCGTTCAAGGTACATTTAAATCGTTGCTTTTGAGCATACTTATATTCCTGAATCAGGTCTCCCTTTCAATCTTATATCAATTCTCTTTTTCTTGACGGTAAGCCTCTTCATAACATCCATTAAGGATGCATCTTTTGTCTTCTTGTAAATCTCGTTAATTGCTAGTACAAGTCGTTTTGCTTCTCTTGATGCCGTCACTCTATCACTCGTAGACATATGACTCATTTTGGCTTTTTCAAAGATTGATGCTTCTTGTAGAATATCCATATTTATGCTTTGTTTAGTCTAGCGCAAAGATAATTAAACAAAAAGGTTGATTGTCATAAAAAAAAACTAATTGTGCTATTGAAAAGGGCAATTAAAAAAAGATTATCCGCACAGCTATTTTATATACCATGGGGCTAACTTCTAAACTAACACATCCAAGAATCTCAAAATTTTCAAAATCCTGTAGCTATAAAAATTAAAAAGCGTAGATAAAAACGACAGTCATTAATTAAACAGATTCTGTTACAATCGATAAGTTGACATCGTCAATCAGAAGAAGAAAAGTTCAAGTAAACGATAAAGCTATTTACAGAATGTATCTTTTTTAAAGAATTTACGATGTATCGGAAATTTTATTATCTTCCAAGAGAGTTCAACTATAGGATGCATCCATACTACTGCACTACATGCATGTGGTAACCTATACCTTAAAAAATACGCCTAAATTAAATACGAGTATTATGAATACAGGAGCATTTGATAATCATACTAATAAAAACCATAAACATACTCACTTTTCATCATTGGTCTATTTGGCTCATGTTGACGGGACATTAGATAGCGAAGAAGAAAAAATGTTATTGGGATTTGCAAAAAGAATTGGTATTCATAAAGAAGAGTATACGAATATGATGGCCAATCCTATGCAATATCCAATAACAAGAGTTTCAAATTCAGAAGCTCGATTACGTTGCATCTTTGACATGTTCAAGGTTGTTTTTGCTGATTACCATTTTGATGACCGGGAAAGAAGATTTGTCTATAAATATGCCCTACAATTGGGTTTTAGCAAAACCAACGTTAGAAAAGTAGTAAACCGATCAATAGCTATGTTTAGTAGTCAATTTGATTTTGAAGACTACGCTAATTTTATCAAAAGATAAGGTAGCAAGGCTGTTTTTTGTGACGATACTATATTTTGATGGATAGGCTTCCCTTTCAATTTGATATTTTAGAGCAAAAGTTATTGCTTTTTCATCAACCTACATAAATACGGATTGTATATGTCGATTTCTTCTAAAAGTGCCATTGCAACAGGTGATGGTAATTTCATAATTGATACTGTACTGGTTTCAGAACCCAAACCAGACGAAGTGCTGGTGCAAATAAAAGCGGCGGGGCTTTGCCATACAGATCACGATTCCCTCTCTTGGGGTAAACCTATAGTTATGGGACATGAAGGTGCCGGAATTGTAAGCGCCATTGGCTCAGCGGTACGCCATGTTTCCGTGGGTGATTCCGTCATATTAAATTGGGCGACACCTTGTAGAAGCTGTTTCCAGTGTAATCTGGGTAATGAGCATATTTGTGAAAACAATTCACCCGTGGTTGCAGGTGGAAATGGCTATACAAAAGGCCATGCGCATTTGGAGGGTACCCAATACCAGGGCAAACCCATTGAACGCTCTTTCAACATTGGCACTTTATCGGAATATACTTTGGTTAAAGCATCGGCCGTGGTAAAAAATCCGCTGAATTCGATCTCCTTTGCTGCTGCGAGTATTGTAAGTTGTGGCGTAATGACGGGCTACGGTTCTGTTATCAATATAGCAAAAGTAGCTCCTGGAAGTTCCGTGGTCGTTCTTGGAACGGGAGGCGTGGGTCTTAGCGTGGTGCAAGGAGCAAAAATATGTAAGGCAGATAAAATTATTGCGATAGACATTAATGATAAGCGCCTGGCAATGGCCAAGCAATTCGGTGCTACACATACTATTCTTGCAGCTACTACAGACAAAGGGCTATTACAAGCTGCTTTGGTAGTCAAAAAACTTACAGCGGGCAGAGGTGCGGATTATGCCTTTGAATGCACCGCAGTACCAGAACTAGGTGCAGCACCTTTAGCCATGATTCGCAATGGGGGCACGGCCGTGCAAGTGAGTGGTATAGAGCAGGAGATTCCGTTTGATATGAACCTATTTGAGTGGGACAAAATATACATTAATCCGCTTTATGGTGGCTGCCGACCCGAGCAGGATTTTCCTAAAATTCTAGATCATTATACATCTGGCGAGCTGCAACTGGAAGAGATGATTACAAAAACCTATATCTTAGAAGAATTACCACAGGCCTTTGAGGCTATGCTCTCCGGTAAAAATGCCAAGGGCGTAATCCTTTTTTAAATGGAAAATCTCTTTAGAACAACAGAACTTTCCAATCCTGCTTTTGAAAGCAATAACCTCCGTTTTATAACCGTAAAAAGCATACACCTAAAAGGTAGGGGTGATATCTGTGTTTTTGTTCCGCCACTAGAAGATCTTACCGATGTTCCTTTAGTTATTTTATTACATGGGGTCTATGGCAGTGCTTGGTCATGGTCTCAACAAGGAGGCGTACACCTAACCGCATGGGAACTTATGAAAAAGGGGGAAATAGAACCCATGGTCATTGCCATGCCTTCGGACGGACTCTGGGGAGATGGTTCTGGATATGTACCGCACATTGAAAAAGATTTTGAACAATGGATTTTGGAAGATGTGCCGAGCGCCATATGGCAGAATATTTCTATGGTTAGTGCCCAATCACCCTTGTTTATAGCCGGACTTTCCATGGGCGGCTTTGGAGCCTTGCGGTTGGGATTGAAGTACGCTGATAAATTCCGAGGCATCTCTGCACACTCCTCCATTACACATCTGAATCAAATGTCACTTTTTGTAGAAGAAGAACTCGATGAGTATAAGCAGTCCGATGCCAATGAGCATTCTGTTTTAGGCGTATTGGATAAGATGGTGGACAAGCTTCCCAACATTCGTTTTGATTGTGGTACCGAAGACCCGTTGCTAGAACACAACAGGATGCTGCACCAAGCACTTGAAAAACGAAACATACCACATGTGTATCAAGAGTTTGCCGGCGGCCATGCATGGCCCTATTGGCAAAAGCATGTGGAAGAGACCTTACGCTTTTTCGATAGTTATAAATAGCAAATTAATTTAGTTTTACGTTCACCTTAAATTGGTATGTAATCTAACAAATTTTTGGTCCGATACGATTACAGCGCAAGCCTCAAAAGTTTAAAAACTGTCGTCGATAATCTCAGAACACAATGTGGGCTTACCTCAGCAAATTTTATGCTGAGCCCATTTGAAATAAGAGGCAACGGTCTCTCGCCACAATTAAATATCGCATAAACAAACCTCAACATCTCTGTTTAAGTTTTAAACCTAAAAACTCTTCGTCTTAGAAGCGAACTATAAAGAACAACTTACTCCAATACCCAATTTACACCTCCTAAATACATGTACTTCCATATTTTTTAAACTAACGCAGCTAGCCAATAGTCCCACCCAAAAACTTCTCCCTTTTAGATACCATCA
>CAZMUV010000108.1:0-10676 GCA_964569345.1 uncultured Maribacter sp.
TAGTGCTTCATGATATGTTGGTAAGTCTCCAACCATATCAATGATGTCACCGTTGTAATATACTGTCGCTGAACTACTATTTAAATTGGGTTTTTGTTTACATGCAATTACAGACAAGGAAATTAAAACGAAGTAAAGGAGTCTCATAAGAAAGCTTAAATTTTGAAGATTATTTATAATATTCAAAAATAATTGCAATTAAAACTGAGGAAGTACGATTTAGAGAAAAGGTGTCCAATATTTAAAGATTGAACAACATTTATGAGCGCTTTGCGCAGAGACTATGTGATTGTTTTCTTGTATTCCGAAGGAGGATAGCCCGTTTTTTCCTTAAAGGCCTTTATAAACGTAGTTCTTGATTTGAAGCCGACCTCCTGTGCTACACCACCTAAACTATAATTTAACCATTCGGAATTTTCAAACTTTTCAAGTACAACGTCAATACGTTTTTCATTCACCAATTGATTAAAGTTTTTTTGGTATATACTACTTGATATTTGGGAGAGATTGCTTTTAGAAATAGCTAGATAGTTTGCTAAATCTTCTTGTCTGAAATCTGATTTTAGGTATGCTGATTCTGAGTTGAAAAAATCGTCAATATGAGTTTTATAGTTTTCCAGACTTGCATGGGAGAACTCGTTCTTAATTTCTTTGTTGCCAGAAACTTTTTTCTTTATCTCTAAAAAAGTACCATATAAAACTCGAGGTTCAAGAAAGAGATATAAAAAGATAATGATAAGATATACAGCGAATAAATAAGAGTCAAGGGAGTGTGTGTCAAAAGAAGATGAGTCAAAAAGGAGGGAGGTCATTCCGATGAAATTACCCAAAAGCATTAGCGTTGCTACGCAAATGAGCCAGATATATTCACTTTTTGAATTTCCTATGTCTTTTATTTTTTTTGTAATCATATATATTGCTACGGAACTAAATAGCATACCCACAATAAACTGCCATAGGAAGTTCCAATAGGCAGGTATAAACCCTACGGTTGTGTAAAAAATAGCATCCTCGTTATCCAGTATAAATTGGATATGTGCGATTTTAAAAGCCAATGTTTCAAAGTAGAAGGGAGCTACTCCTAAAAATATCAGAACTGGTAGGCACAATAAAATAAAATCTAATGGCTCTGGTGATTTAAGGTTGTTTACAGTGCTGCGGATAAAAAGCATGAATACAACAAGGTGTAGGTAATTTATAGGAGGCCCTGTGCCACGCAAATGAGGATAATCAATAATTAAGCCCGTTTTTATCAAAAAAATCAAACAAGAATAATAGGCTAAAGACAGCACATATACCTGAAGCAGAATTTTTTGATACGTATTTCTCTTATGCTTGAAGGCTATAACCAGAAAGGTTAATAAGGTTATAACGATACTAAAGATTTGTATTGTTGTAAGCACTTTTCGATAAGGTTATATGATCTAAGATTTAATTGATAGGCAATATAATATTTTAATCAGCTTATTAATGGTTGTAAGCAAAAGATTACGCCATAATTTAAAAGATAACCAAATCCAATCAGAGCTAGTTATTATGTGTATTGTACTACTAGGTTCTCCTATGAGTTATTTAACAAGTTAATAAACATATTATTAAAACCTCTAACGTATTTCTTCAAAAAACCGAATGCCCTATACGCTACTTACTTGAACGGATGCACAATCAGTAGAGACATAAAAGAATAAACTATACCGGCTTCAATTAAAAGAGAATCTTAGTAAAACTACCTCACTGTTTCTATAGTAACTCTTTCTTTAATCTTAAGTATAAATGTCAAAATGACATGTAAGTATTCATAAAAGATGACATAAAGGCATGAATATCTTATTGGTATAGGATTTGACTCCTTAAGATTGTAACAAATGTTTAACCTTATTTAAAAAAAATATAATTATGAGTTTAGTTAAAAGAAATGATATGTTGTTTCCTTCATTAATGAATGAGATTTTTAAGCCCGATTGGTTTGGTGGAATGGATGATTCTAAGTTTTCAACTCCAGCAGTGAACATCATCGAAAACGAGACAGGTTTTGAATTGGAACTCTCCGTTCCCGGAAGGGCGAAAGAAGATTTCAATATTGATGTCGATACTAATGTACTCACTGTTTCTTCTGAGGTAAAGACTGAAAAGGAAACTGAGAATGTAAATTATACCCGCCGGGAGTTTGCCTACAAATCCTTTAAGAGAGCATTTACCCTTCCAGATTCTATAAACGGCAATGAGATTAAGGCGGACTATGTAAACGGAATTTTAAAGTTTACTTTACCAAAAAAGGAGGAAGCTTTACCAAAACCAAAAAGAAGAATTGAATTGAGTTAGGTGTCAAATAAAATTAATTTAACAAGTGGAGAAAGTACACTTTTAGATTTTAGTTTGGTTGGTTAGTTGAGGAAAGTGTCTTGAGAAATCAAGACACTTTTTTGTGTTTGTCTGAATAACAAAACTAGATTTTATAGTTTGAAAAAAGGTATAAAATCAAATTTTGTTTTCATTTTATCCTGTTTTTCAACTATCAAATATGAGTAAATTTTTTGGAGTTTTTTGTAAATAAAATGGTATGGAGTAGGGGTTATTTTATCGGTTTGGTTGATTCGAAACCTGACTCAAATTATCGGTAAATAGATATCTTTTTTGGTTGCATTTTCAATGTGATATGCAGCCTATTTTAATTAAATAAAATGTTGTAAATTCGATTAAAGCTACGCGTAATGCTTCTTAAAAGTACAAGTTCATTTAGGAGGATAAGAATCTTTTTTTCTCTCTCTGAAAGAAGCTCATGTGCTACTACATTCCCTTATTTTATTCGATAATTACTGATAATTAAATTTTTAGGTATGTCTAAAAATAGTTTTAATTTATTGTAATCCAGTTTATTGAATATATTTATATGAATTAAAAGATTAGGTTTTGTTGAAATTGACTAATTATTCCCTTTATCTTAAAAATAAGCTAGGCTTCTTGTTGTTGAAGTGCTTTTATTTCATCCCTTAGTTTTGCAGCTTGCATAAAATCGAGTTCTTTAGCAGCTTTTTCCATGGCCTTTCTTTTGTCGCGAATCATCTTCTCCATTTGCTCTTTTGTAAGGTATTTCAAATCGGGTTCTGCGGCTCTTAATTCTTCTTTTTTAAAGTGGTATGTAGAGACCGAATTTTTACTAAGAACGTTGTCCAGGTTTTTGTTTAATGCCGTAGGTGTAATATTGTGTTTAACGTTGTACGCAATCTGTTTTTCTCTTCGGTAATTTGTTTGGTCAATGGTCTTTTGCATACTTGCTGTAATCTTGTCCGCGTACATAATTGCTCTTCCGTTTAGGTTTCTTGCAGCGCGACCTACCGTCTGTGTGAGTGATCTATTACTGCGTAAAAAACCTTCCTTATCGGCATCTAAAATAGCGACCAAGGAGACCTCTGGGAGATCTAATCCTTCTCTTAAAAGATTGACGCCAATAAGCACATCAAAAATACCCTTTCTTAAATCTTGCATAATTTCTACACGTTCCAAAGTATCTACATCGCTATGGATGTATCTGCAGCGTACGCTAATTCTATCCAAGTATTTTGCCAATTCTTCGGCCATTCGTTTTGTAAGTGTGGTGACCAGCGTCCGTTCGTCTTTTTCCACTCGTAAGTGTATTTCCTCCACCAAGTCGTCTATTTGATTTAGGCTGGGTCTCACTTCTATAATAGGGTCTAAAAGCCCAGTTGGTCTAATCACTTGCTCTACAAATACACCTTGGCTCAGTTGGAGCTCGTAATCTGCTGGAGTTGCACTCACATACAATACCTGATTCTGTAGCGCTTCAAACTCTTCGAACTTTAAAGGTCGGTTATCCATGGCTGCCGGTAATCGAAAACCGTAATCCACTAGGTTCACTTTTCTAGACCGGTCACCTCCGTACATGGCATGTACTTGCGGAATGGTTACATGGCTTTCATCGATGACCATAAGGTAATCATCAGGAAAATAATCCAAAAGGCAAAAAGGTCTGGTTCCTGGTTCCCTGCCATCCAAATACCTAGAATAATTCTCGATTCCAGAACAGTACCCAAGTTCCCGAATCATTTCTAAATCAAAATTGGTGCGTTCCTCCAAACGTTTTGACTCCAAGGGTTTTCCTATTTCCTTAAAATAGTCGATTTGTTTTACAAGGTCGTCCTGAATGTTATGTATGGCGCCTTGTAGCACATCTGGGGAGGTAACGAACATATTCGCAGGATAGATATTAAGGGTTTCGTATACTTCTATGACGTTATTATTAAATGGATCAAAAGCTTCTATTTCCTCCACTTCGTCTCCAAAAAAGTGTATGCGAAAGGCATGGTCTGCATAACTAGGAAACACGTCTACAACATCCCCTTTTACTCTAAAATTGCCATTTCTAAAGTCTGCTGTTGTCCTAGAATACAGACTTTGTACGAGTTGGTGTAAGAATTTAGTCCTCGCAATTACCTGGTCTTTTTCTATGGTAATGACGTTTTTTTGAAATTCTACAGGATTTCCAATTCCATAAAGGCATGATACCGATGCTACTACTAGTACATCTCTTCTCCCTGATAGTAATGAGGATGTTGTGCTGAGTCTTAGTTTTTCTATATCTTCATTTATAGATAAATCCTTTTCAATATATACGCCACTACTAGGAATAAATGCCTCCGGCTGGTAATAATCATAATAGGAAACAAAATACTCAACTGCATTTTCAGGAAAAAACTGTTTGAATTCAGAATATAGCTGTGCGGCCAATGTTTTATTATGTGCAAGTAATAGGGTTGGTTTTTGTACCTTTTCTATTACATTGGCAACGGTAAAGGTCTTTCCAGAGCCCGTTACGCCAAGAAGGGTTTGATATTTTTCTCCTTGGTCTAGACCTTTGGTTAGCTCTTTAATAGCATTAGGCTGGTCACCTGTAGGTTTGAATTCTGATACAATCTTAAACTTCATCCTGTAAAAATACAAAATGGCTGTTCAAAAATAGATGGGATAATATGTAATTATGACCTGTCTTTCAAAGCACTATCTTAAAATTACGATAGGGACTTGGTGATTATTACCAACTATATATATATATGGAGATAACGAAGGATATATTTGCTAAATCTAAAGTATGGTTAAGACCAAGAAAAAAGTGCTATAAATCCCGATTTTTCAATAAAGTATAAGATAAATAAACAAAAATCGCAGTCCACACAAGTACAATTAGAATCTCATACCAATGGACATGATAATTTAAACTAATCGTTTCACCTACTTGGTCTGCTACGGTTTGTACCGCTTCCAACCTTGTAAATGGCTCCTTGATGAGGTTGAACATGGATTGTAACGGAAAGAAGCCCATAATGGCATCTGTAGTATCTCCATCAAATAATTTCCATCGCATTAATCCTCTTGCAATACCTTCAAATATTTGCCATATGATTAAGAAACCTAAGGCAAACGCCGAGCGTTTAACGAGTATGCCAAGGAAAAGGCAAAAGGAGAAGAATCCCATTAGCTTAACAAAAAAGGCCAGTATAAATTCAAGATCTGAAAATATTATAGATAGTTCATCAAAATCTGAATACACCAAGCCAAGAATTAAGGAAACGATAAATACAAAGACCGTCGAAAGTGCCGAAAATGATATGACTGTTAAAAATTTAGAAAGTATAAACTCCTTTTTTGATAAGCCATCTATTAAATTCTGTTTTATAGTCTTGTTGCTGTATTCGTTTGCCATCATAGAGACAATGACAATAGCGAGAAATAACTTAAAAAATGCGGTTACAAAGGTGTTGAAATGCCAGATGTATGGGAAATTAAATATCCCTATTTCGGCCAAATGAAATTTAATAGGTCCAATATCAAATTTGATTGCGGCTACCAAGGCAATGGAGGTAAGTAAAACAAAATACGAAATAATAAGTATCTTACTGGCCCTGTTGTTCCACAGTTTTATGAATTCTATTTGTAGTAATCGTATCATGGGTTGGAGGGCTTAGTTTGATTGAGTTTTGGTTAGTTCTAAGAATTGTTCTTCCAAACTTTCTTTTCGTTTGACCATATGGGAGAGCACAATGCCTTTGTCAAATAGGGAACGGTTGAAATCTTCCGCGCTAATATCCTCTTTCAAGAAAGCAGTGATGAGTCCATCTTCGGATTTGATTTCGCCAAAGCTTGCATTGCCTTTTAAGTGGTTGATAAGTGCATCAGTTTGGGTAGATTTCAGTTCAAAAAAACCGTGGGTAGCCAACATATCAGAAACACGACCGGAATATAATTTTTCCCCTTTTCTAAGAATTACCACATGGGAACATACTTTTTCTACCTCATCCAACAAGTGAGACGCCAATAAAATGGTAGTTCCTTGAGATGCGATTTTTTTTATGATTTGTCTAATTTGATGGATTCCTTGGGGGTCCAAGCCATTGGTGGGTTCATCAAGGATTAGGATTTCGGGATCGTTAAGTAGGGCAGAGGCAATTGCCAAGCGTTGTTTCATTCCTAAGGAGTAGGTTCTAAACTTACTATCCTTTCTATCTAAAAGTCCGACTAGTTCTAACTTTTCCTCAATTTTATCAGTGGGAACCTCTTTGATTTTACAGACTAATTTCAGGTTTTGTACTGCGGTCATGTAGGGGTAGAAATTGGGTCGTTCGATTATGGCACCAACCTTTTTAAGGGCTTCGTGGGTAGAGATTGCTCCATCGAACCAAGAAAATTCTCCTTGTGTTTTATTGACAACGTTTAAAACGATTCCCAGCGTTGTAGACTTGCCACTCCCGTTAGGTCCTAAAATACCATACACATTCCCTTTTTCTATAGTGAATGAAAGGTCTTTTACAGCAGTTAGGTAGCCAAATTTTTTGGTAAGATTTTTTACCGTTAGTATATGCTCCAAAGTCTGATTGGTTTTGATTGATATACTTACAGGACGACTGTTCCGTCATTTTGTTACGGAAATAGTAGAATTTTTTTTCTAAATTAAGAAGGAAATAGTTAAGAGTACTAGTTATTTTTAACCCTAAATGTAATTCTACGGTTAGTGATTATTGTTTTTAATCCCACGTTTAAAAGTGCCTCTTCTGAAATAAGATCTGCACCGCAAACAAACGATGTATTGGATAGAATAACCCTGTAAACAAAACCATCTTTATTCAAATCAGGGTTAATAACAGATAGCGCATTCGTTTGACTACCAGAATATTCAGAATTATCAATAATGTCATTAAAGTTTATGCCATTATTGATACTAACCTGCCATTGGTATGAATTGGTATTGCTCTCAGTTAAATTGAATAATCCATTATTAGGAATTATTATCTTAGTATCTAATGGTTCTATTGAAATAATAGGAGCACTACCCGCTTGTTGAAAATCATAATTAGTATCGCCATCTGCATCTAATGGCGATGTATAGCCATTAACTCCTCCAGTTACAGATCCATCTAAAGAATTATATCCGGTGCCTTGTAGTTCGCCCGGTTTTGTAGTACTCTCTGTAAATCCTGCCTCAAGAACATCATTGCAACCGTCATTATCACTATCCAGTTCATTATAGTCAGGTGTTAAATCATTGTCCGTATCTATACTTTGATATCCTGAAGCAATAATCCCGCTATCTGGAAAAGTTTCTAAAATATCAAAAAGTCCATTTGCACCTACTATGCCATTACTGGCGTCTATTATTCCGTCATTATTGGTATCTAAGTTTGTATTTTGATTTTCAGTAATATCAAAAATACCGTCGTTATCAGCATCTACATCATAATTATTGTACACGCCATCGTTATCAGCATCTGCACAGGTTGGCGAAAAACTAACGGAAATTTGAACATCATCTATAAAGTTTCCTACACTTATGTTGTTACCAGCAGTTGAGATAGCCTCAAAAATAAAGAAGGTATTATTTTGGTTTCCAGGGACAGTATAGGTTCCAGAATAGAAGCCCCAGGCTGAAGTCCCATCGGTCATTATAGATTCTGTAGTTGCTGCTACTAAATCTGGGCCAATTCTTACTTGTGCTACATCAACCCCTCTGCGCCCTCTATGGCGTACAGACCAATTGACGACGGAACCAGGAGTTAAACATAATATTTGGTATAGGGCTGAATTTTGTGTAGCGTTTAGTTCAATAAACTGATTGCCTTCAAAAGCGGGTATACCCTGGAAACCAGTTGACCAAATTTCAATATTATTATCTGTAGCAGTGGTCAACCAGCCTGGCATATTATTTTCCTTAATAAGTCTCCATGTAGTATTGGGGATAACTGGATTTTCAAAACTCTCGTTGGTAATAGGTTCTAAACAAACGTTAACTGTACATTCTTCTTCATCAAGAACCCCATCATTGTCATCATCTAAATCACAAATATCACCTACCCCATCCCCATCATTATCTTCTTGACTCGGATTGGCTTCCGTAGGGCAATTATCGATGTTGTCCGCAACGCCATCACCATCAGAATCCTGAGCGGTGCTTAAGAGCGGTAAACCAAACAATAATAAAAATAAAAGTAGACTAGCTTTTTTTGGTCTAAACATTTGTTTTTGAAATCATAAAAATTTCACTAATTTTTCTTTACTCTAAAAGTGATACATCGATTAGTGATAATAGTTCGAGGTCTAACATTGAGCATAACTTCTTCTGAGATAATATCACCGCAGCTGCCTATTAGCAAAAGCCAAATTGATACGCTAAGAAACCAAGATTTAGGAGGTGTAGCAATTATTTGTTGTGAACCGATACATAGGAGTTGTTATCCCAGCATTTTAGTGGATAGGGTGGTTTTTTGAGTTGGAAAATCACGCAATGCAATCAAAGTTTTTAAATAGAAAAAGCTCCGATATATCTCTTTTAAAAGATATACCGGAGCTTTGGTTGTGTTGGTTATTTTATTGTTTTATCGATATAGGGTAAAGTTTCCTACGAACTCTCTGGTATCATCTTCACCGTTTAGCTTAATTACATACCAGTAATCTCCAGTGGGTAAGGTGTTTTCTTGATAGAATCCATCCCATCCCTCTGGGCTGTCGGCCAATCTGTAGACCATACGGCCATAACGGTCGTACACATTAAGGAATAACTCTGGGAATTGTTCAATGTTCCTAGGAATCCATATGTCGTTTTGCCCGTCACCGTCCGGTGTAAAGAAATTAGGTATTTCGATATCTATGAACTCCATAAATATGTTCGCTGTAGCTGCACAACCGTTTTCATCAAGTACGGTAACCTCGTAGTTACCCGTTTCCTTAATGTAGAAGGTATCATCATCGCCATTATCCACTCCATTAAACAAGAAGGTATAGCCTTCTCTTCCGCCTGCTGCTATTACTGTAATCTCGTTTAAGCTTTGTTGCTCCAAAGAAATACGTAATGGTTCAAAAGCTTCCACTTCAAACGGGAAGGTTCTTGTGCAGCCATTATCATGTGCAATGGTTAGCGTATGTGAACCTGGAGCGATATTCGTAAAATCCGGTTCTAGTTGCAGGTCGTTTGGATCTGTACTGTCCAATGCAAACAGTAGATACAATCGTTCTGTCCTATCTTCCAAAGTTACTTGGATACTGTTACCCAAGGTACCATCTGGACAATCATAAATTACTTCCACGGTTGCGTTTATGTTAACGCCTTCATCAACATTCACGGTCTGATTTGTTTCACAACCGTTGGCATCTTTAATAAAGACGATGTAATCACCGCTTGTAAGATTGGTATACGTTAATAGGTCTTCAGTATAGTCTGTCGAGTTATTGGAGTTAAGGCTAGTGCTGTACGGAGCAGTACCACCAGTTGGTGTAATGGTGATTGTTCCATCGGCCTCGCCAACACAATATTCCGGAGTGACTACAACTTCCATTTCTAGAATTTCCGGTTCTGTAATTGTAAACTCTATAAGTTCAAAACAACCTTTACTATCCTGTACGATAACTGAATAATCTCCAGGAGCAAGGTCTTCAAAGCTATTGGCATCATCGAACTGATTTAAATTTGGAGATATAGCATACTGATAAGGTAAAGTGCCGCCTTCCATAGTTATAACGATACTACCGTTGTCGTCGCCATTACACAGAACATCTGTAATTGTTGGTGTTACCACCATTAATTCTGGTTCCGTTATGTTAACCACTTCTGAGGTTACTTGACAATCTTCACTTAATACACTAACATAGTAGGTACCCTGTGGCAAGTCTACAAAAAGTCCACCTGTTTGGTACGGACGAATTTCGTTCGTTAAACCAATATCTGCGAACAATCCATATCGGTAATTACCTAGGCCACCATCCGCAGTTGCATCTATTAAAGCAGAGCTTTCGCCATTACAATTAATAAACGCAGCTGATGTATCTAAGACTACTGTTAAGTCTTCGATTGCAGTTATAGTAACTTCGTTCGATATGACAGATATACAATCTTCGCTATCGATTACAAAATATTGATAAGTTCCTGCCAAAACATTTTGGAATTCATGTGAATTTGCTCCGCTTAATCCGTTCATAGGATTAAACGTTGTGCCATCTATACTCCACTCATAGGGGGCTGTGCCTCCTTGTGCAGTTAACGATAAGATAGCACCTTGGTTACAACTTATAGATTGTGTGGTCAATAACTGAGCACTTACCTCTGTTGGATTTACAATTTCAGTGATTGGAGATATAAAAGTACATCCCATAGTATCTAATACCTCAATACTATA
>CAZMUV010000109.1:0-10666 GCA_964569345.1 uncultured Maribacter sp.
TATTTTCTCACAACTGACCGATATCATTTGACATTCACTGAGCAATAATTACTTTGGAAGTAGTTAAAAGAACACAGGTCATGAGAAGAAACTTAGATGAAAAAGAAAGCATCAAACTACTCGAAAACAATTATATTGGCCAATTGGCGTACATTTCGGGAGCAAGCCCGTATGTTGTGCCCCTTACCTACCACTACGATAATACTACGCACACCATCACCAGTTACTCTTCAGAAGGTCATAAATTGAATTCTATACGAAAAAACCCTTCTGTAGCCATAGGTATTAGTGAAATTACCTCGGTGGCGAATTGGAAATCGGTACAAGTGCATGGTACGTTCGAAGAGCTACAGGGTATTGATGCAAAACATATGTTGCGCCAATTTTCCCAAGGCATAAAAGATATCTTAAGCCGTACAAAGGGAAAAGATGCTCAATTCATCAGCGAGTTTTCTGCCAAAATCGAAGCAGAAAAAACACCGATTGTATTTCGCATAAAAATCGATGAAATCACTGGAAAATCGAGAGAGTCTTAACGCTATTCGTGAATGATCTGTATCATTTGTTCCTAATAAAGGAGAATATAGCTTTAGTTAAATTCTAAAACTTCGAAATATGCTTATCAAAAAATTCAGGGACATCGGTTTAACGGATATCGCTTCTGTGGGTGGTAAAAATGCTTCCTTGGGGGAAATGTACAATCAATTAACTTCTAAAGGAGTTCGCATTCCTAATGGTTTTGCAACTACATCTAAAGCGTTTTGGGAATTCTTAAAGGAAAATGACATACAGGAAGCACTGGAAAATATCATAGCAAGATTGGACAGAAACCAGTATACCAATTTGAGCCTAATAGGCGAACAAGCAAGAAGTCTTATCTTAAAAAGTGAATTTTCTCTTGGTTTCTCCAAAGCTATTGGCGATAGCTATAAAGGTTTATGTGGCGATAATCCCGTGGCTGTGGCTGTGCGCAGCAGTGCTACAGCAGAAGATTTACCTGATGCCAGTTTCGCGGGCCAGCATGATACCTTTTTGAATATTTTGGGAAAAAAGGCAGTTTTAGAGGCAGTCAAAAAGTGCTTTGCTTCACTCTATACTGACCGTGCCATCAAATATAGAGAGGACAAAGGATTTTTACACAAGGATATTGCCCTTTCCACAGGAATTCAATTAATGGTACGTTCTGATAAAAGTTGTTCAGGGGTTGGCTTTACTATAGAACCGGAATCCGGTTTTGGGAATGTCATCTTACTGTCTGGTGTTTGGGGTCTTGGTGAGAACATAGTACAAGGCACAGTGAATCCTGATGAGTTTTATATATTCAAACCTGGTCTTCGAAAAGATACCTTCCCCATTATTCAAAAAAAACTGGGCGATAAAAAATTGACCATGATCTATGCCTTGGAAAAAGAAAAGGCCACGACCCTGAATATAGAAACTCCTACCAAAAGGCAAGAACAATTCGTCTTGACCGATGATGAAGTTATCCTTTTAGGAAAATGGGCATTACTAATAGAGGAACACTACAAAAAACCAATGGACATCGAATGGGCAAAAGACGGTGTTACCAATGAATTATTCATTACCCAAGCCCGACCGGAAACCGTTCATCAAAACAAGAATAAAAATATTCACATTGAATACCGATTGCTAAAAGAAGGAAAAAATTGGGTACAAGGCAATGCCGTTGGCTCCAAGATCAAGGTAGGCCAAGCAGTACTTTTAGAATCTCCAAAAGAGGCCAAAAAATTAACCACGGATTCGATTATAGTGACCGATACTATTACCCCCGATTGGGACCCGCTGCTTAAACAAGTAGGCGGAATAATCACGAATAAAGGAGGTCGTACCAGCCATGCGGCCATTGTAGCACGTGAACTAGGCGTTCCAGCAATCGTAGGCTGTGGCAATGCTACAAAAAGCATAACGAATGGAGAAACGATAACGATGTCCTGTGCTCAAGGAAAAACGGGGTATGTATACCAGGGGAAACTACCTTTTGAAGAGAGAGAAATCGATTTTTCAGGAATACAGATGCCCGATACGGAAGTTAAATTTATTTTGGCTGATCCCGAAAACGCCTTTCAACTTTCTTTTTATCCGAATAACGGGGTTGGTTTGCTTCGAATGGAATTTATCATCACCCATAAAGTCAAAGTACATCCTATGGCCTTGGTCAAGTTCGATTCAATCAAGGATGCAACGGTCAGAAAAGAAATCCAAGAACTTACCAAGAATTATCCCGATAAATCCTCCTATTTTATTGATCAACTCTCTCAAGGTATTGCTACTATTGCCGCTGCCTTTTATCCGAAGGAGGTTATTGTAAGGCTAAGTGATTTTAAGACTAACGAATATGCCAACCTTATTGGTGGTCAAGGATTTGAGCCACATGAAGAAAACCCCATGTTGGGGTTCAGGGGTGCTTCTAGATACTATAGCGATTTATACAAAGATGGCTTTGCCTTGGAATGTGCAGCCATTAAAATTGTCCGTGAAAACATGGGACTTACCAACCTTAAAGTAATGGTGCCATTTTGTAGAACTATCAAAGAGGGTGAAAAAGTATTGTCTATTATGGAAGAAAACGGACTGAAACAAGGCGAAAACGGACTTGAAGTCTACACAATGGTTGAGATTCCTAGCAACGTTATCCTTGCAGAGGAATTCGCTCAAATCTTCGACGGTTTTTCCATTGGCTCCAACGACCTTACCCAACTAACATTAGGTATTGATAGGGATTCTGAAATCATGGGAAACTTGTTCGATGAAAATGACAAGGCGGCCAAGCGCATGATTTCTATGGCCATACAGTCCGCTCGAAATACTACTACTAAAATAGGTCTATGCGGACAAGCGCCCAGTGATTTTCCAGAATTTGCTGAATTTCTAATAAAAGAGGGCATTGATAGTATCTCTTTTAGTCCCGATGCCTTACTACAAGGTATTGAAAACATTAATAAGGCAGAGAGAAATAATGTGACCTTTGGGTTAGCGGAAAGCGGCAACTAGAATAACTTAAATAATAAATACTACTATCAAACTTAGTATGAATCCGATGGATAAATTATCAATTTTTTCAAACTTTAAATGCGCTCGAATCAAAAATACCTTTAAACAATACTAAAATACTAGTGCGGCAATAAACTTCTTCGCATCCATATCCCACCATTCAAATACAAATAGGTAGGCACCGCAAGGATTTAGGTACGTCATACTTTAGTAAAAAAAATGAATGTAGTTATAATTTATTCAGTAGAACCTGACGTATAGCAAAGCCAGCTAGGCTTGGAAATAGATACTTAAAATCGATTACACATGAATTAAATATTGATTTAATACGCTTACCTGAAAATCACCTACCACTTGAAGTGCTACATCGGCATTCATCAGTACCAGACCATAAGCAAAATGAGACAACTTGCAATCCCTAATAATTTTCTTATCCATTGCACTAAAAACAGGCCTAAAATGTTTGTTCAATTCCAATCCTGAAGTTTTACCTACATTAATGGCCTTGACCACCGCATCGGTAATCTGTTCAGGTGAAAGACCTTGTTCTAATAAATCGCTGGCTAAGTATTTTAAACTAAGACTGTAATAGAAATCCATAAAATGGGCAATACTATCTACCGAATTATATTCCTTCTTGAACATTGTAATTTCCATAACCATGATTTTTAGATTCGTAGTTTGTTTAAAACTTTACCTCCTAAAGCTTCTTTGCATACCCAAAGACCATTTTTTTAAATTCCCGAAAATCGTTGGTAAACAATTCTATTCGTTCCCCAAGTTTGCGATGTTTTTCACGGTATTCTCCATCGGATAATCCCTTTTCTCCTTGCATTAAACGTGATAATAATCGTTCATGATCCATAATATCATCTGCCAAATAATCAAATAGGTTCTTATGTATTTTGTCTAGGTTTTGGAGCATTTTTCCATACTCCGATTCTTTGCTTTCTTTTCTCCGAAGTAAATTGGTAAAAAATTTAGTTTCGTCTTTCCAGAAGGCAATAGTCTCTTGCCATTCCCTACTTTCTTGATGTAGTACATTAAGGCCTGCTCCTAATAATAAATCTGTTTTTGGATTTGAAGTTGTTGTTTTCATGGTGAACTATTTTTGGGTTTATGCTTTATATCGATTAAAAAAACTGACTTGTAGGCTTTTACGGGCAGTCTCTAAAAGGGTTTCTACTTCCTCAATCGTCCGATGCTGTATTTTGGCGATTTCCTTTACATCAAAATGGTATTTGTTAAAAAGCTCAAAGACGGTTCGCATTGGTTTCGGCAGATTAAATAGAACCATATTGGTATGCTTTTTTATATTTTCTGCGCCCAAATCACGATCCAATTGGGCTATAAATTCCTTGGTGTCATCTTCTACAAAAACATGGTTCAGTATATAATCGTTCTTCGGGTATGAAATATCATCAAACTCTTCCAACATGATTAAATCACCACCGCCGTCGGTACTGTATTCTTCTTGCATGGCATCCCATTCCGGTTTGGAATAGGTATCGATATTATCAAAAAATAAGCTATCGAATTGCTCTTCTACTAAAGCATCTTCCAATAATTCGTCTGCCTTTTTGAATAGCCAAAGGTGTAAATCTTCTTTGTTGGCGATCTTGTCAAAATAATCATAGGCTGCAATAAATAATTGATCTACAAAATCATCAGCTTTATATCTTCCTATATCAATTTTCTTATCGGTTAGGGCAGCATTCAAGCTTTTTTGAATATACCGTTTTACTTCTGGCATTGCCTTTAATAGCAGTGCGTTGAACGCTTTAGTATTGTCTTCCTTTTTAAAACGTGCTAAATCGTAATAAATACTTTCAACGAACACATGAAACTCTCGCCGTTGTTTGCCGTAATCAATAGTGTCTTTCATAATAGAATTTTTAGTACATTCCAAAAATGCAAACTTGTCTTGAAGTACAAAATGATATAAATCAGTAGGGAGGCTATTAAAAGGAATAAATACAGAACATTAAAAAACAACCGTGACTGACGATCATCATTTTGTACGCGAAGGAATACAGGTACTTTTAAAGCAAATAAATTAATAATCAGATGAAATCAGATGGACAGATTAAGCAGGATATTTTAGATGAACTCGTATTTGAACCCAATCTTGACGAGACCCAAATCGGAGTCACTGTTGAGGATGGTATCGTAACGTTGAGCGGTGTAGTTAATGAATTTCACAAAAAAGGCTTGGCCAATACCGTTGCAAAACGTGTGATTGGGGTCAAAGCGGTTGCTGAGGATATTAAAGTCAAATATAGCGGCAACCTCAAGAAAAGCGATAAGGAAATCGCAAAGGCAGTGGTGAATGCTTTAGAATGGAATGCATCGGTACCTAAGGAAAAGGTTATGGTATTGGTTGAAAATGGATATATTTTTCTGTCGGGCAACGTTGCTTGGGATTATCAGCGGAAAGCTGCCAAACGCACCATACAAAATCTTTTGGGTGTTAAGGGAGTCGTTAATGAAATAGAAATAGTTCCAGAGGAAAAGGCAGCTAATATTGAGGAGCAAATTATCAAGGCACTGAAGCGTTCCGCAAATCTGGAAGCTAAAGGCATACGGGTGCAGGTAGATGGCGATATCGTACAACTCAAAGGCAGAGTGCATTCCATTAAGGAACGCGAACTAGCGGAAAAAGCAGCTTACAAGGCTATTGGAGTTCGCCATGTTCAAAATGATATTGTTGTGCAGTACTCCCCTGAATTCGTTTAATCAAAAAAAAATGAAAAAAATTGAGTAAACTGACCTAGGTCATTTTAGACACAAAAAAAGCGATGTATCTTAGTTGTATAGTTATAAGTTCATTGAAAAAATATCATACAATCATAGTGTTCGCAGGGAATATTAAGATGTAAGAAAAGAAGAGGTTACAGACACCTTTTTATACCTTTTGAATCTCGTAGGCATATAGCGATATATTCTAATAGATCAGTATAAGTGGAAATTCGGTCGAAGAACATCTTCTAAGAAACCGGGGCACTTCGGTACCTCGGTTTCTTCTAAAAAAAATATATTGGCCTTTAGTTCCGCTAGGGAAAAAAGACCATAACGATGCGAGCGATGCTGTTTGCTACAAAATTATCTTCTAGGTCACTTTAGAAATAAAGTGATTTAAAAGCTTGATTGGAAGCATAAACAAATTCAAACGTTTCGTAGGAAACAGGAGGCCTTGGTCTCCTGTTTCTGTTTTTAGTCATTTTTCAAAAAAAACCGATGGGAATCTTACCCTAAAAATACACCATTCTTTTATGCAAGGTTTTAGAGCAATTCTTCCATGCTATCCAATTCATAATCATAACCACGCAGGATAAGCAGAAAATACGCTTCGTTCAAATCTTTAATGTAGCTGGTTGCATCTTTTTCAGATATTCCCAAACCCCTTAGAATGCCATATGGGCCAGAGCGCAATTCGCCCAAGGCTTTACCATCCATGTCATTTAAAAATTGAGATGCCAGAGATCCAGCTATGAATAATGTACCTAGTTCAGGATTGCAGAAAAGTCCAAAATCCAATGTGGGACCCAATGAGCGTTTCCAATAGTGTTTCAATTCCTTTTGTGCATTTTGGGTCTCTTTATCATTTGAAACGCAACCATTCGCAATTTTACCAAGAACCGACAATTCTAGTTGCGCTATGGTATTTTTGCGTATATCTTGAATCGCTTCTTCAAGTTGCCCAAGCTCTTGGTAACTCTTTATAGAAAAATATTTCCGTTCCGCTTTTATAATCTTTGTTTTCATCATTTAGGAATGTTTGAAATATAAGTAGGTCCGCTCATTCTCCTACCGCCAATATAAAAAACATCAAACGTCCTTAGTATGACGAAGGTCATTTCAAGAGCCTTTTTTCTGTACTATTTTTGAGTAGAAATTAAAATGATTTACTAATTTAAAATTCAATATCATGACAAACGATAGTGGAAATGTTTTACTGGCACTTTTAACAGGAGCTGCCATAGGAGCGGGAATCGGAATTTTGTATGCCCCGGATAAGGGTGTTGAAACTAGACACAAAATCAAACAAAGAGTCGACGAAACTAGCCATGACTTAGCGGAGCGTGTTTCGCACGCCAAAGATGAGCTGACAAAAACCGCAAATGAGAAAAAAGATGTCTTTGACCGCAAATTAGATGAAGCCATCTCTACCATGAGCTACAAAGCCGATGATATCATCGATAGTTTAGAGCGAAAGCTAGAAGATCTCAAAAAGAAGAACGCCCAACTACAAAAATAGCTCTTATGGCTTTTGAAGAATTTAAAGAAGACCTCATAGGTGCGGAAGCAGATATGAGGTCTTATGTAGAAAATAGCGATGAATACCTGAGACTAAAAATCTTCAAAATCATAATGCACTACGTTACGGGCATAGCACAATTTGTGTTGATTGGTGCAGGGGTTATTTTTGCGCTACTTTTCCTATCCTTGGCCGCTTGCTTGGCTTTATCCGAAGCGTTAGACAGTTACTTTCTCGGTTTTCTTATCGTCGCAGGTTTTTATGTGCTCGTAGGTGCGCTACTATATATTTTGAGGGGAAAATTGAATACTCCCATATTAAAAAAATTCTCTAAACACTATTTCGAATGAGTATGCTAAGAGAATATAAGTCGTTTGAGGAAATAGACACACGTTTGAAAGTTTTAAAGCTAAAACGAGAAATCGACCAAGAAAGCCTGAAATTACATTTCCGTAGGGCAAAGGTTGATTTGGTTCCTAGTAAATTGTTACAGGGGTTGGGAAGCACACTTACCCACAGCGGAACTTGGAAAAATATGCTGATTGCCTTTGTGACAAAGAAAGTATTAGGCATGCTTCGTAAAAGGCACCAAAAAAAAATTGAGGAGTAGTCCCTATCTAATATTCGCAACTGTTTGTAGTTGTTCCTTATTTAGCAGAATAATCCTTCTACCACTATCCGTTGTAATCAAGCCTTCATCCTTAAAATCAGAAAGGGTACGAATGGCCGTTTCGGTAGCCGTACCAATCATCCCCGCAAAATCTTCCCTAGGAATTGACATCCCACCATTCGGTTTGTCTTTAATCATTCCCTTTTCGTAGAGTTCCAGCAACGCCTTAGCCGCTCGCTGCCTAACGGAGGCAAACGCCATATCTACCAGATGTGTCTGTACGTCAATCAAGTTATTAGAAATCATACTAATAAATTTTTGGGAGACCATATGGTTGCCGTACAATAGTTTAAGAAAATCGGTCTTTGGTATGGTGCTAAGTTCCGCATCCTCCAAAACAACCGCATTCTCTACATATGTTCCAGCGGCATTTAGTAAGGATAATTGACCAATAAAATCGCCAGAACCATAGAGTCCTGTGACCAATTCCTTTCCAGACTCTGTGCCTTTATAGGTTTTTATGGTTCCACGTTCAATGAAATAAAGCGAATGGGCATTATCCCCTTCCCAAAAGATAATATCCTTTTTTTCATAGGACCTCAGACTATGATTTTTGGAAAGACCTTCTAAATCAATATATTCAGAAACTTCTTCAAAAAAAGTATTGATACCTTCTATATTTTTCACAATTTCCTTTTTTAAGCTCTCATGCTTTTGTAAACGGCAGGCAATGGCCTCTAACAATTCATTTTCCTCAAATGGCTTGGTCAAATAATCATCGGCACCAAGGTTCATACCCGTTCGCATATCTGCCCTATCAATTTTTGCCGTAAGGAAAATAAAGGGAGTGCTGGCCGTTCTGGTATCCTTATTCAGGTTTCGCAATACTTCGTATCCGTCCATATTTGGCATCATGATGTCACAGACCACTAAATCGGGTAAAAATTCTTTGGCCTTTTCTATTCCAATTTTACCATTTTCGGCAGTAATCACTTCATAATTTGCCAAGGCTAGTATTTCGGCTGTATTTTCACGTACAGCTTCATTGTCTTCAATTAGTAGTATTTTCTTCATGCTCCAGTAGATTTAAAGGAAGCTCCACCGTAAAGGTGCTTCCCATATTGTTTTTACTTATAAAGCTAACCGAACCTTGCATTAATTCCGCATACTGTTTTACGATATTTAACCCAAGACCAGTACCTTGTATATTTGTTGCGTTAGTTGCCCGAAAGAAACGATCGAACAGGTTTTTCTGTTCCTGTTCGGGAATCCCGATTCCCTTATCCGTGATATTAAAAACTACCCTTTGGCCATCTTGCTTTAGCTGCAGAACAACTTCCTGTCCTTCATCTGAATACTTTAGGGCGTTTGAGATGAGATTAATCAAGATATGACTCAGCAGTTTTGAATCGAGAAAAACTTCTATTTCTACCGCTGTATATTTCAATCGAATGGTCTGCCCCTCTTTTTTGGTCGATTCCATTTCATCCACAAGTATTTTACAAAACTGAATTAATTCGAAATTTTGGGGCGTGGCCTGCACCATGCCTTCTTCCAACTTACTCAGGGACAGAAAATCATTGAGGATAACCACTAAGTGCTTCACATGTGCGCGTATACGTGCCACGTGTTTTTCACGTCGTTCCTCTTTACCAGGTTCATTCTGCTTTCCAATAAGGATGGCTGAAGAAAGAATAGCACTCAGAGGCGTACGAAACTCGTGGGAGGCCATAGATATAAAACGGGATTTAAGCTCGTTGAGTTCTTGCTCGGCCTTAAGTGCCTTGGCCAGTTCTTCCTGTATCTTTTTCTGTTCGGTAGTGTTACTATAAACGAATAATGCCAAGACAATATCATCGCTATCCGAGCGCATTGGGGCAGAATTAACAGCGTAATTATTATGCTGGAATTCTACCTCGAAGGAAAGACTTTGACCCTGGGTCGTTTTTAGGACATCTTCCTTGATTCTTTCTATTTGTCTTTTAGAAAAAATTGGGATGTCGTCCACACGCTTTCCTTCAAAATCATTTTTTTTAAAATTAACCTGCTTTAGTTCCGCCCCTTCAACATACACCAGTTCAAAATCTGTGTTGAATACAACAATAAGGCCTTTCGGAAAATTTTTGGCAATTGCTACAAACTGGTCTTGACTTCGTTGTGCTTTGTTTTCTGCGAGTTTGGTAACCTTTACCTGATCCTCCAGATTAAGATTGGTTTCCACCAATTTTTGAACCGTTGCTTCAATTTCCTTGGTACGGTCTACTACCATAGTCTCTAATTTATTAGCATTGGCTTTCAATTCCTTTTTTGCGCGTTGTATTTCGGTTACATCATTCTGTACACCTATAAAATGAGTCAGTTTTTGTGCTTCGTCATACAGCGGGGTAATGGTAAGTTCGTTCCAAAATAGGGAGCCATCTTTTCGATAATTCCTGAGGGTAACACGGCAGGGGTCACCTTTTTGAATGGCAATGGCCAAGATTTTTATTTCTGCTTGATCGCGATCATCATTCTGTAAAAAACGACAATTTCTACCTAGAACCTCGCTCTGTCCGTATCCTGTCATTCGAGTAAAAGCACTATTACTATATATTATTGGTAAACCAGGCTGTTCCGCGTCTGCAATGATGATACCATTGCCCGCAGCTTCCAAAGCCCTATTCCTAAGATTTAAAGTGTTTTGAATTGCTTTTGCATCTGAAATATTTCGGCAAATGGTTAAAATGCGATTTTTGCTCAACGGTACGAATCGACATTCATAATCAACCATTCCATTTATCCCCGGA
>CAZMUV010000110.1:0-10216 GCA_964569345.1 uncultured Maribacter sp.
CTGTAATCTAATTTTTACTGGCATATCACATTAATTTGTAGGGTGCCCGACCCTTAGTTATTAATTCTTTTTAAATTTCCCTCTTAAAGGGCTGCAAATATATAACTTTCAATTTAATAGAACACTATGTCCTTTAGGTAAATTTAGAACGAATTTATTCAACGAACCACAACCCTATCCTTTCAGACTCTAATCATGAAAACCTAATATATTTTACTGCATAGATTTGCACATCCGTAGCGGATACGACTTAAAACCTTACCTTTTTTATACCTGTGGTTTTTAGTTACTTTTTTACCCATTAAATCGAGCTGTTCTTTCGTTGTATAGCAACAGATTCCTTTATCCTAAAAATCAAATTTGTAAAGACACTACAGCATTCATTTTCGAGACCAACAGCTATGGCCGCCTACAACTAGGGGTGAGCCAAACAGGAATTACAAAAGAGATAAAAGTAAATAGCTATCCTCCATTTATATGAGTTATTCACGTTCCACCAACTGATCTTTTCCCATCACAAGTTTGGATTTGTGCTTGGACACTAATTCATTAATATCCTTAAGAATTTCTGGATGGGTATCTGCAATATTAAAACGTTCGCTAGCATCAAATGCAACATTAAAAAGTAATGGCACATCATGTTGAACGCGTTCTCCAAATTCACCATAGGCACCTTGTGTTATAAAATGTGCCTTATAATCTTCCAAGCGTGCAGCAAACAGTTCAGTACCTCGATAATAGAGCACGCTTTTTCTAGAGCTAGGCTTTGCTTCTAAAAGCACGTCACTCAAATCAAGTCCATCTATAATTCTGTCTTTTGGAATGGTTGTATTTGCCATAACACTAAACGTTGTGAACAAATCCATAGTTGAACCCAAATCGGAAATTACTTTTGGCGTTACTAGACCTGGCCCCCAAAATAGGGTAGGTACACGTGTACCACCTTCCCAAGTGGTTCCTTTGCCCGCTTTCAATAAACCAGCAGTACCACCATTGTTCTTAAATGGCAACCAGGGCCCATTATCGGACGTAAAAACGACAATCGTATTTTCTTCCAGCCCTTTCTCTTTTAAAGCATCCATTATACGGCCAACGCCATCATCTATTTCTTCCACCACATCACCATAAAGGCCACGCTTACTTTTTCCTAAAAAGTCTTCGGATGCAAAAAGGGGAATATGAGGCAAATTATGCGCTAGGTATAAAAAGAAAGGCGCCTTATCCTGCTGCTGAATAAAAGTTACCGCTTCATCGGAATACCGTTTGGTAATATTATTCTGATTTGCGGGCCTTTCCACTATCTCGGTACCCCGAATCAAGGGCACATTAAAATGCTCCGTCTTGATTGAGTCGTTTGGTTGCGCCCAATAGTTCTGATATCCCTTTTTATTACTATGATCCATATCATTGGAATACGGAATACCAAAATAGGTGTCAAAACCATGATTGGTAGGCAAAAATTCTTCCTTGTGCCCTAAATGCCATTTTCCAATGGCCGCCGTTGCATATCCAGCTTCTTTCAGTTGTTCTGCTAAGGTGATTTCAGAAGCAGGCAACCCGTTTTTTGAATTCGGAAATAACACCCTAGTCGTACTACTTGCCATACCACTCCGAACAGGTAGTCTTCCGGTTAACAGACCTGCCCTACTAGGGGTGCACACACTAGCAGCGGCATAGAAATTAGTCCATTTTTGGCCTTCAAAGGCCATTTTATCTAGATTAGGTGTTTTAATAGAAGGGTTCCCAAAGACTCCTAAATCACCATAACCCAAGTCATCGGCAAAAATGACAATAAAATTGGGTGCTCGCTTTATTTTAGTTTGACCATAGGCAGAATTAGCAAAAACTATACAATAAGCCAAAAAAGGAAAAATATACCATTGCTTCACCATATTACCTATTTTTTAATGAATCAAGTTACCAATTTCTAGGTAGATAACAAGAATGTGTTGACAACATACCGTTTTTGAAATCCGGTATTTATAACTCTTGTCAAATCCATAGTTCGTTTACCTATTTTCTGTATATGAATAAGCAACCTCTTTAACGCAAATAGACAAGAAAGAGCAAGTAAATTGCTCTCCTCCAAAATTAATACACCCCTTATCGTACTATATACAAGCTACTTACGTTAGTATATAACCAAAAAACAAATTAATTATGAAAACAAAGTATTTTTTAAGTCTACTCTGCAGTATTGCATTCTTTGGACAGGGCATGGCCAACGTTACAGAAATAGAACGCTGTTCTAATTATGAAAAAGGCACTATTACCTTTAAAAACGGTAAAACAGCGGAAACCTACATCTACATAGACCACTGTAATCCGAATAGACACCAGCAAGGATTGAGTACCGTTTCAGAAAAAAATTATATAGCCTATGGCGAAGGGAAAAAAATCAAAAGCAAGGATATAGAAACCTATAAACCTAAGGATATTCTAGGCTATGTTTTGGAAAATGGTAAGGAGTACCGCCAGATAAAGTATTCGAATATGTTATCGACCAAAAAAACGGATATGATACCCAAAAGATACTTTTTGGAAGTTGTGGCCGATGGAGATATAACCATATTCAAAAAACACTACCGTACGGAAAACGGATTTATCTATAAGCCTGTGTCGGAGTCTAAGTTTGATGGTGGCCCAGAACATCTTGAATTTATGGTAAATAATTTTGAGCTCTTGTTCCAAAAAGACAAGGACAGTAATCCAAAAAATATACGAAATACCAATCTTAAAAAGGTGTTTGGTGATAACGCAGAAGTACTTAAAAAGTTTCAAGATGGTGATTATGCATTTAGAGAACAATTTCAAAGACAAGCTACTTTTGCCGTAAACTGCGATAATCCATTTATGGATGCACTTTTAGAAATGGTAAACGAGTACAATGGAATACCTTCAGGTGGGGTAACCAGCTCAACATTTCAAGATTAGCATATGCCTTGATTTTGCGTAGTCTTAAAAATGAGCTACGGTATATTTCAAAGCTTTCAACACCACTTTTATTCAGTCAAAAAAGCCAAACAAAATATGTTTGGCTTTTTTAGTTGATAACTCCTAGCAATTCCCTTTTCTAGCCCACTCGCTTTTTATTAAATTTATCACTTCGTAAAATGCTTCAATCTTTTGGTTTACGTAACTTAAAGTTTTGAAACTATAAGCTGTTTAAAACAGAAGCCAAATAGTGACACATAGACGCGAAACCTAGAACCTCAAACCCACTACATGTATCTTATTTTCGACACCGAAACCACCGGATTACCCAAAAACTGGAACGCACCCTATACAGATTCCGATAACTGGCCGCGTTGTATCCAGATTGCTTGGCAGTTGCATGATGAGATGGGTAAGGTTGTTGAACATGAAGATTATTTGGTGCGACCAGATGGGTTTAATATTCCCTATGATGCAGAACAGATTCACGGTATTTCTACAGCATTAGCGGAGCAAAAAGGAATCCCCCTTAGCGCGGTTTTGGAAAAGTTCAATGCCGCTATGGAAAAGACCAAATTCATTGTAGGCCAAAATGTGAAGTTCGACCTGAATATCATGGGCGCGGAATTCCATCGTTTGGGGGTAAAAAACCCATTACAGGAACTCCCTGTTCTAGATACTTGTACAGAACACACGGCTAAATTATGTCAGATTCCCGGAGGGCGTGGCGGAAAGTTTAAACTGCCCACATTAACAGAACTGCACCAGCATCTTTTTCATAAACCATTTGGCGAAGCGCACAATGCCACAGCAGATGTGGAGGCGACTACCCGTTGTTTTTTAGAACTGATACGTTTACGACAGTATACCACAGAACAGCTGGATGTACAACCCGACTATTTCAAGAATTTCTCGGAGGCCAATCCGCAAGAGATTCAGCTAATCGGCCTAAAACACATCAACCTTAAAAAAGCATCAAAAAAAATTGCCGATGCCCTTTGGGATAAGGATACTGGTGGTGTGAGTCAGGAAGAAATCAAGGAAAACATAAAAACCTTAGAAGATGCCACTTTTGTGCACCTTCACAATCATTCCCAATTCTCGGTACTACAATCTACCATCAATATAAAATCGTTGGTCAAAGTTGCAGCCGAAAACGATATGCCGGCCGTGGCGTTAACGGATCATGCGAATATGATGGGTGCCTTTCACTTTGTAAAGGAAGTCGGTAGTCATAACAAAGGGGTAAAAGAAAAGAATGCCGCTGCTATTGAAAACGGAGAAGAGCCTACAGCCAAGGAAATAACACCAATTTTAGGCTGTGAATTTTTTGTTTGTGAGGACCATACCAATAAAAACGTAAAGGATTACGGCTACCAAATCGTATTACTTGCTAAAAACAAAAAGGGTTACCATAATCTGGCCAAAATGTCCTCCATCGCTTATACAGATGGATTCTATTACGTGCCACGTATCGATAAAAAAGTAATTCAGCAATATAAAGAAGATATTATTGTACTTACTGGAAACCTTTATGGCGAAGTTCCTGGAAAAGTATTGAACGTAGGCGAAAACCAAGCAGAGGAAGCTTTACTCTGGTGGAAAGCTGAATTTGGCGATGACCTATATATAGAAATGATGCGCCACGGACAGGAAGATGAAGACCGTGTAAATCAGGTACTGTTGGAGTTTTCAAAAAAGCATGAAGTAAAGCTAATTGCCTCCAACAACACCTATTACTGCGCCAAGGAAGATGCGGAAGCACATGATATTCTACTTTGTGTAAAGGACGGGGAAAAACAAGCTACGCCAATTGGACGCGGACGCGGTTATCGTTATGGCCTCCCCAATCAAGAGTATTATTTTAAATCTCAGGATGAGATGAAGGAACTGTTTAAGGATGTTCCCGATGCCATTTTGAACGCACAAGAAATTGTAGATAAAATTGAGTCTTTTGAACTGGCGCGGGATGTACTCTTACCTGTATTTGACATTCCTGAAGATTTTAAAGATCCCCAGGATAAGATTGACGGTAAAAATCGTGGTGAAAATGCTTATTTAAGACATATTACTTATGAAGGTGCTAAAAAACGCTACCCAGAACTAACGGATGACATTCGGGAGCGTATCGATTTTGAGCTAAACACTATAAAAAACTCTGGATATCCTGGCTATTTCTTGATTACCGAGGATTTTATTCGCGAAGCACGGAATATGGATGTTTCCGTAGGACCTGGTCGTGGTTCGGCTGCGGGTTCTGTGGTAGCCTATTGTTTAAAAATAACAAATATAGACCCACTGAAGTACGATTTACTTTTTGAGCGTTTCTTAAATCCGGATAGGGTGTCCATGCCGGATATTGATATAGATTTTGATGATGAAGGCCGTGGTCGTGTAATGGATTACGTTATTAAAAAATACGGTTCCAACCAAGTCGCACAAATCATCACCTATGGTACTATGGCCGCAAAATCCTCCATTAGGGATACTGCCCGTGTATTGGATTTGCCTTTGGGTGATGCCGATAGGATTGCCAAGCTGATTCCTACCATGTCCAAACTAGGTAAGATTTTTGGCCAGTCAGATGCTGATTTAAAAAAGAAATTTCGCGCAGAAGATTTAGAGAAAATACATGAGCTCCTAAACATACATGATGGGGAAGACTTAGAAGGGCAGACCTTGAAAATGGCGCGCACTTTGGAAGGTTCCGTTCGGAATACGGGAATACATGCCTGTGGGGTCATCATTACCCCTAGCGATATTACCGATTTTGTTCCTGTAGCCACCGCAAAGGATTCGGATTTGTACGTTACTCAGTTCGATAACTCTGTTGTGGAAAGTGCTGGTTTGTTAAAGATGGATTTCTTGGGGCTCAAAACCTTGACCCTAATTAAGGATACCGTAAAAATTGTAAAGGCAAAACACGATATAGATTTAGTTCCTGATGATTTTCCGTTGGACGATGATAAAACCTATGAGTTGTTTCAGAAAGGAGAAACGGTAGGTGTTTTTCAATATGAATCCCCGGGAATGCAAAAACACATGAAGGACTTAAAACCTTCCGTTTTTGATGACCTTATTGCGATGAACGCCTTGTACCGTCCGGGACCGATGGAGTACATTCCAAGTTTCGTAGCGCGTAAAAACGGGAGCGAAGAAATTGCCTATGACCTTCCTGAAATGGAAGAGTACTTAAAGGAAACGTATGGTATTACAGTATACCAAGAGCAAGTGATGCTCCTATCGCAAAAACTAGCCGGTTTCTCCAAGGGTGATGCCGATGTCCTTCGTAAGGCAATGGGTAAAAAGATATTTGCGGTACTACAAAAGATGAAACCTCAATTTCTGGAAGGTGGCGCAGCTAACGGTCATCCGACGGAAATATTAGAAAAAATCTGGAAAGATTGGGAAGCCTTTGCTGCCTATGCTTTTAATAAAAGTCACTCTACCTGCTATGCCTATATCGCCTACCAGACCGCATATTTAAAAGCCCACTACCCTGCCGAATATATGGCCGCTGTTTTGAGCAATAATATGAACGACATAAAACAAGTGACCTTCTTTATGGAGGAATGTAAGCGTATGGGCTTGGATGTATTAGGACCAGATGTAAATGAGTCGTACTACAAGTTTGCCGTAAACAAAGAAGGTGCCGTCCGCTTTGGCATGGGCGCTGTAAAAGGCGTAGGACGTGCTGCCGTAGAAACCATTGTAGAACACCGCAAAAAAGAAGGGAGTTTTCATTCGGTTTTTGATTTGGCCAAGCGCATAGACTTACGGTCAGCGAACAAAAAAGCCTTTGAAAATTTGGCAGTAGCAGGTGGTTTCGATTCCTTTGGAACAACACACCGCGCACAGTATTTCCATACAGAAGGCGATAGTATTACCTTTTTAGAAAAGGTAATTAAGTCTGCCGCAAAATACCAAGAGAATAAGAACTCCTCCCAAATGGATATGTTTGGGGGTATTAGTGAAGCGCAGATACCAGAGCCTGTAGTACCACCTTGCGAAGAGTGGGGTACAATGGAAAAACTACGCCGTGAAAAAGAAGTAGTAGGCATCTATATTTCTGGACACCCTTTGGATGATTTTAAGACCGAGATAACTGCGTTTTGTAATGCCGGAATTTCGCACCTTACAGATATGGACAGTTACCTCAACCGTGAACTCACCGTAGCCGGTGTTATTACCGATGTGCAACATCGCATCTCTAAGAATGGTAAGGGCTGGGCCGCTTTCACGATGGAAGATTATACAGACTCCTTTGAATTTAGAATCTTTGGCGAAGAGTACCTAAAATTCAGGCATTTCTTAATGATTAATTCATTTGTGTATGCTAAAATCTTCATCAAAGAAGGATGGGTAAACAGGGATACCGGCAAAAAAGGGGACCCAAGAATGCAATTCAACGGCTTCATACTTTTACAAGAAGTAATGGAAACTTATGCTAGGAAGCTGACTATTAAATTAAATATAGATAAGCTGGAAGAAAAAGGCATCCATGAATTAAAAGACACCTTAACCCTGCACAAGGGGGACCACCCTATAAATTTTGTGATTTATGAAATGCAAGAAGAAATTAAAGTAAACCTATCCAGCCGGAAACAGAAAGTACAAATTAGCAGTGAGTTATTACAGGAACTTGAAAAACAAGATGTACATTTTAAGCTGAACTAAGTAAAAGGGGCTAATTTCATCTCTGAAATTAATATGGGTCTTAAAATACCCTTATTAAGCAATTTTTACTATTCTTTGAACCTACACGTACCGTAACGATACTCTTATTTTCCAATCTTCTTTCTATTGCATTCTAGCATGAACTAACCGATGTACTATTAAAATATTTATAGATTTGCGGTAAAGAAAGATTATGACGAAGAGACTTATACTCCTTTTAATATGCATCGCAATAAGTCCTTATTGTGCTGCTCAGGTAGATGAATCCCAAACAGGGGCTTGGTACATGTATTTTTACAAAACCACTTTCAATGATAGCCAATGGGGAATACAGGGTGATTTACAATATCGGGATTGGGCTGGAGTTGGCGATATGGAGCAACTTTTACTGCGTAGCGGACTAACCTTTAGACCTCAGGAAGCCAATGTCCTTTTTACCCTTGGGTATGCGAACATTACCACAGGAGTCCCGGGAGAGATTAGTGACACCTCAGGTGAAAATAGGATTTATCAAGAAGCATTAATCCCTCAAAAACTAGGAAACCGGTACTACCTCACCCATCGCTTTAGGTACGAGCAGCGTTTTGTAGAAAACCAAGATTTTAGGACGCGATACCGCTATATGTTATTCTTTAACCTACCTTTCAATAAGACATCCTTAGAGAAAGACGCCCTATATCTGGCATTGTATAATGAACTTTTCATCAATGGACAAACGGATATTGGTAATGGTAGAACTACCGAACTTTTTGACCGCAACCGAACCTATATTGGACTAGGATATGTAGTATCCTCCAAAGTTCGAGTCCAACTGGGTTGGATGAACCAAAAAACGGTAAACTGGGGTAAAGGACAAATGCAATTTAGCTTGCATCACAGTTTTTAAATAGCTAGGTAAAACAACCTGTTTAGATAGCGGTTCAAAATAAAAACTAGGAAACGCAGAAAAATGGCCCTGTTTTATTATGAGCATTCCGAAATAAAATAGATAACCTTTTTGGACCCAAGACCTTCAACTTGAATACAGCACTTAAACCCAATAGGCTAAGTCAATACCCTAATAACCAAAACATATATATTCCCCGTAAGGAACAACTAAATTAATTGACTAACTTTGGGTAATCAATAAAAGTAAATTAAAATGGCATTAGAAATAACAGACGCTACTTTTGACGAGGTAGTTTTAAAAAGCGATAAACCCGTAGTGGTAGATTTCTGGGCAGCTTGGTGCGGTCCTTGTAGAATGGTAGGCCCGATAATAGACGAAGTAAGTTCAGAATATGAAGGCAAAGCTGTTGTTGGTAAGGTTGATGTAGATGCCAACCAAGAATTTGCTGCTAAATATGGCGTGCGTAACATCCCTACCGTATTGGTATTTAAAGGAGGTGAAATCGTAAGTAGACAAGTTGGTGTTTCTCCAAAGAAAGTCTATACAGATGCAATTGATGCACTATTGTAAATCATTTTTTACTGCATAGCATTTAGATAATAAAAAAAGAGCCGGAAAACCGGCTCTTTTTTTATTTGCAAACTTCACCACTACCACTTTGCTTACCAGTAGCCTTTTCCTATCTTTATTCTTGTGAATTTACAATCAGAATTAAACAAGGCATCCCTTTTTCAAAATTTAGAACTCTTGGCCAATCAGGTCGTTGAAGGGTTTATTAGCGGCATACATAAAAGTCCATTTCATGGGTTTTCGGCCGAATTTGCAGAACATAAAATCTATAACAACGGAGAAAGCACCAAGCATATAGATTGGAAGCTATTTGCTAAAACAGATAAACTATATACCAAACGCTACGAGGAAGAGACCAACTTACGTTGCCACATGATTCTAGATAACTCTGCCTCCATGTACTACCCGCAAATAAAAGAGCTAGGTGTAGACAACCTGAACAAAATAGGATTTGGGGTACTCGCAATCGCCGCTCTGATGAATGTTTTAAAAAAACAGCGCGACGCCGTGGGGCTAAGTATTTACGCTAATGCTTATAATTACTACGCTCCAGAAAAAGGAAGCGAACGCCATTTTCAGATGTTATTGGCAAAACTAAATGAAGTAAGTCGGGACACAGAGCCAACAAAAGAAACGGCGACCTACACATACCTCCATCAAATTGCGGAAAAAATAAAACGACGAAGTCTTATTTTCTTGTTTACGGATATGTTTCAAACACAAAAATCAGATGAAGAATTGTTTGACGCCCTAAGACATTTAAAATACAACAAACATGAGGTTGTTCTTTTTCATCTTCTAGATAAAGAACACGAATTGCATTTCAACTTTGACAATACACCAAAGCGATACATAGATGTAGAAACGGGTGAGCACTTGGATTTATATGCAGACAATATAAAAGAAGCGTATAAAGAAGGAGTTAAGAGCTATCTGGACGAAATAAAACTGAAGTGTGCCCAATATAGAATCAACTATATAGACGTTGATATAAAGGGTGATTTTTCTACCATACTGAATACATTTTTAACGGAGCGAAATAAATTTTTATAATGAAGTTCATATTTTAAAAGAAAATGTTTGTGCAATTGAATAAACACCATATATTTGCACACGCTAAACGCCACGGTCTGGTAGTTCAGTTGG
>CAZMUV010000111.1:0-10136 GCA_964569345.1 uncultured Maribacter sp.
TGTATCCCCTTTGTGTGGAATTATAATATGGATAGATCTTAATCAAAGTCTATCCATTTTTTTGAACAGCACTTTTGCATTCACTTGCGTAAATTATTTCTACCTTAAAGAATATGGAAGTACAACAACTAATCAAGGCCATTGATAAATTCAGCAGAAATGTGTCCCAAAAATTACCTACGGCACTTGGATAATATCGTTTTTGATGGCACCGAAGTGTATGGCGACGGGGTAAACCTATCCTTCCGAATCAAGTCCTTGGAAATTGCGGTTCAATTCTCGTATCGGGTACATTAAAAAATGTCCTAAGTAACCCTCTATTTAAACCTTAGACTCAACTCATTTCTTAATTATCCATAGCTATCCGTAGTTAAAGTATTTATCTATGGTTTAAAAAGACCACATAAGAAAATTTAATGAAATAGTTATACCACTTTTTAAGTAGCTAACCTCGGTTTAAAGAGTCTGATAAAACAGCCTTTTAGCAAGGGTAAGCAACCGATGCTAAAGCTTTAAATTGTAGTTTATTTACTCTAGAGTTAACATATCAGCCTTCATAAACCCCTTGGTGAAGGCCATGATGCATCGCTGTGTATTCGCATGTAAGGTTTTCTTAGAATTTAGCTTAAAATATCTTTGACCACATGCCCATGCACATCGGTTAATCGAAAGCGGCGACCTTGATGTTTAAATGTAAGACGCTCATGATCTATACCAAAGAGATGCATTAATGTAGCATGAAAATCATGCACATGTACGGGGTCTTTGACCACATTATAACTGAAGTCATCCGTTTCTCCATGCGTATATCCTTCCTTTACACCAGCACCAGCCATCCACATGGTAAAGGCTTTGGGGTGATGGTCTCTTCCATAATTTTCAGGAGTTAATTGGCCTTGGGAATAAACCGTGCGACCAAATTCACCTCCCCAAACCACTAAGGTATCTTCAAGCATACCCCGTTGTTTTAAATCTTTTATTAAAGCTGCATTCGCTTGATCCGTTCGCAGACACTGGGCCTTTACACCGCCGGGGCAGTTGCTATGTTGGTCCCAACCTTGATGATACAATTGAACGAATTTCACATCTTTCTCTAATAATTTTCTAGCCATCAGGCAGTTAGCCGCATAGGTGCCAGGATCTCTGCTATCTTTGCCATACATATCAAAAATATAGTCTGGTTCATCTGACATGTCAGTAACCTCCGGAACCGAGGTTTGCATGCGAAATGCCATCTCGTATTGCGCCATTCTTGCATTTATTTCGGGGTCTCCATAGGCGTCATGCTGTACTTCATTTAATTTTCCCAAATAATTAAGCATCTGCCTTCTATCATTTCCGTCATAATTTTCGGGATCGCTCAAATACAACACAGGATCTTTTCCTGAACGGAATTGTACGCCCTGATGTTCTGTTGGTAAAAACCCATTCCCCCATAATCTGGAGTATAAGGGCTGACCTCCCATATTTTTGGTGATCAGAGTGATAAATGTGGGTAGATTATCATTATCGGAACCCAATCCGTAACTCAACCAAGAACCAATGGACGGTCTTCCTGCCAATTGGTTACCTGTCTGCATGAAGGTAATCGCCGGGTCATGATTTATTTGGTCGGTTTGCATCGATTTGATAAAACAAAGCTCGTCAACAACTTCGGAAGTATAGGGTAATAAATCGCTTGCCCACGTTCCTGATTTTCCATATTGTTTAAAATCAAAAATAGAGGGAGCCATGGGGAAGCTTGTTTGCTCCGCACTCATCCCGGTAAGTCGTTGTCCTTGTCTCACGGAGTCTGGCAAGTCTTGCCCGAACATATCTTTTAGTTTGGGTTTATAATCCCACATTTCAAACTGCGATGGACCACCACTTTGAAAAAGATAAACAATTCGTTTTGCTTTAGGCAAATGATGCGGGAGCCCGAAGCGATTCTTATTGTACGATTTCAATATCGCTTCAGTATTGGAATTATCCAAACCTCCTTTTTTGACCGATGCAAAGGCTTTTTCAGTATTCAGCAGGGATCCCAAAGCAATGGCTCCAAGCCCCATGGAGGTTTTTGTTAAGAAATTTCGGCGGTCCATTTGACGTTCTATTTCCTGTAAATCTTTATTATTCGACCTTAAAATATCATCGTGATTGTGACACATAATTTTTTTATAATATCAATCATTTAAATAAAACCATTCTTTCAACTTTCCCGATTGCCTATATAAATTAGCCTCTGGGAAACAATTTAAGTACCCTATCGTTTTGTAATCGCGGCATCCGAGTTAATAATGGTACTTGCGACAACTGCATTTGCAGCGACCAAGGCTTCATCATTATCATTAGAAATTCGAAATTCCCCAGAGTTCAACCAGCCATCAGCTTTGGATTTCGAAGACTTAAATTTTTCATATTCCTGCAATTGTAACGCTGCTAAAAGATTTAATTCTTTCTCTTTAATTGTTCTTCCCGTCAACTTTCTAAAGGTATCCGAAATACCGACCTTTGGGTCCGAGTATTGCAACATTGCATATCCTAAGACCCTTGAAGCTTCTACATAGGTAGGGTCGTTCATTAAAACCAGGGCTTGCAATGGGGTATTGGTTTCTTGACGCCGCACAGCACAAAAGGACCTTTCGGGAGCATCGAATGTTGCAATTGTTGGATGTGGCACCGAACGTTTCCAAATGGTGTACATACTCTTACGGTAAAGTTTTTCTCCTTTATCCTCTTCGTAGGCCGACTCGTTAATTTTCCAGAGTCCGGCCGGTTGATACGGTTTTACACTCTTTCCGCCGATTTTACGATTTAAAAGTCCAGATGCAACCAACGCATTATTTCGAAGCATTTCCCCAGTTAATCTTCCAGATGGCCCCCGCGCAAGAAGTCGATTCGCTTTATCACGCATCATTAATTCTTCGGTTGTCAAAGAAGATTGTCGGTAGGTATTGGACATTACAATTAGCTTGTGTAAAGCTTTAACGTCCCATTCAGACTCAATGAATTGAATGGCCAACCAGTCTAACAATGCGGGGTGACTTGGTAGTTCCCCTTGGTTCCCAAAATCTTCTACCGTGCGAACGATTCCTGTTCCGAATAGATTTTTCCAATACCGATTGACCGCAACTCTAGCCGTTAAGGGATTGTCCTTACTTGTAATCCATTTTGCTAAGCCTAAGCGATTTTTTGCAAGACTATCAGGAAACGCAAATATCTTTTCAGGCGTATTGGGATATACCTGTTCTCCATATTGGTTATACAAACCACGTTCGAGTACGAATGTTTCTCGTGGCTCTTTCATTTCCCGCATTACTGGAATGTCTCTAATGCGTTCAACACTATCCACATACCTTTTACGCACTTTTTGAAGCGCTACCAAGGACGCTCGATAGGATTTTGATTCCCGAGCTATATAATATGCTATAAGTGCCGATTTTTCTTCTGAATTAAGTTGACTCTTATTTTTTGAAACGAGTGCTTGGAAAAGTTCCGGATTTCCTATTTGACCAATTTCAAGAGCTGTTAGCTCTTTATTAAAAATTAAGATATCATCTACCGTGGCACCGCCGATTCCCTTCCCTCTCCACCTAGCTCCAATTTGAAGTCCTGGGTCTGCAGGAATACCTTGCATACTATATGCCTTGGAATTAAATACGATATCCTTATACAGGTTATCAATCTCAGTCTTGGTATCCAATGCCTTTCCATCTTGATAGATATGAAGTCCGTCTGCGGTACTTGAACCATCATAGGTCATGGTGAGTTGTACCCATTTATCTTTAGGCATATCCGCTAGGGCATATTTTACGATGGCGTTACCAGGGTGTTGGTGGGCAAGTAAAGCTTCAAGCTTATTATCTCTTATAGCTAAATGATATCCTCTAAAATTATAAAGCTTCGCCCCCACCCCTTTATGAAATATAACACCGTTCTCCAAACCGTTGGGAATAAAAACCTGAATACCGATACTAAACGGCTCGTGTCGTTGAAAAATTCCTGCCTTACCTAAATTAAACCAGGCATCTCCATCCATTTTCAACCCCTTTCCCGTGTAACCTTTTGTAAAACTCGCATTTTGGTCAATGGCGCCTTGACGTTCCATTTTTCCTGTCTGAAACGGAGGTAGTCTATTGGCTAATTTACTACTATTGAAATCAAAATATGCTACTCGGCTTTTTGGAAAATCTATTTTCGTTAGTCTTTTATACCTTTCTTCAGACACCCATTCTTGTGCTTTTTCGGTTTCCGTTTTAGCAGTTTGAATTGTGCTTTCCTGTTTTTCATCGATAAGCTTTTCAACATATGCTAAAAACTCGGTTTGTTCCTTTTCTGGCAGTAATAAAGTCGGTGCGGGCATAGACCCATCATAAGATATTTGTCCCGATTCTTGGATGTTGTTGAAAAAACTATACATTTCGAAATAGTTCTTTTGTGAGATGGGGTCGTATTTGTGATCGTGACACTTAGCACAGGCCATCGTTAATCCCAAAAATCCTTCACTGACCACATTGGCCCTATCGGAAACATACTCTGAACGAAATTCTTCATCAATGATTCCACCTTCAGCATTCTGTGGGTGCAGCCTGTTGAAGGTTGTAGCTAGAATCTGCTCCTTTGTAGCATTTTCCATCAAATCGCCGGCCATTTGCCAACTTATGAATTCATCGTAGGGCATATTTTTATCAAATGCCTTGATAATCCAATCGCGATAAGGCGAAACATCACGATACCGATCCACGGTGTACCCATGGGTATCTGCATAGCGAGATAGGTCCATCCAATCTAAGGTCATTTGCTCCGCATAATGCGGCGAGGCCAGTAGCCGGTCAATTTGTTTTTCGTATGCATTTTCAGAAGTATCGCTTGCAAAATCTTTGATTTCTTGAAGTGTAGGAGGCAATCCAGTCAAATCAAAACTCAATCTTCGTAGCAAAATTTCTTTATCTGCACTTTCGCTGGGCGCTAAGTTTTCAAGCTCTAATTTGGCAAGGATAAAATTATCAATGGGATTGGCTACTTTTTCTTTCAGCTTTACGTTTGGTATATTCTGTTTTATAGGCGCTAAAAATGCCCAGTGGTCCTTGTATTCGGCACCTTCTTTGACCCATCTTACCAGCATTGCCTTTTCATAATCTGTTAAGGATAAATGTGAACTCGGCTCTGGCATCATTATTTCTGGATCATCGCTGAGTATGCGCTCCACTAACAAACTTTTACCGGTGTTACCAGGTACGATGGTATATTTTCCAGGACTATTTTCAGATTCTTTGTACGCTACCTCTGGCGCATGTAATTGTAGCCCAGCAGCTATTTTTGCCTTATCAGGACCGTGACATATATAACATTTATCAGAAAGTATCGGTTTTACATGTTGGTTAAAGTCGATTTCTTTGGGGAGTTTGTGATACGCCAACTGAACCGATTCCGATAGCTCCGGTCCTCCACAGGAGGCCAACACTATAACACCTATCAGGTATACTATAAAATATTTACGGTTAAGCTGAAACATACTTTTTAACAATTTTTAATTCTTGAAATTTTCATCCACGATAAATGAAATATCTTCCTTTTCACTTAATATCGCCTTTGCATCATCGGCAGTTACTTGAGTTCTTGAGAGGTACACCCTTTTCAGTTCAGGTAATTCTTGTAACAAGGGAAGCGAGGCATTTGAAATTTTAGAGCCGTACAAATTTAGAACTTCAAGGTGTGACAGGTCCTTAAGATAAACAATTCCTTCATCAGAAATAGCTGTTTTATCCAGTTCAAGTCGCGTTATGTTCTTAAACCCGGAAATGACAGAAAGCCATTCATCGGCTACATTAGTTTCAGTCAAAGAAAGCCAAGTGATATGGTTTTTTGCTACGTCTAATGCCCGAACCTTTTCTCTTGTAAGATCAAGGCCAGTATAGCTGACATCTAATAGCGGATTATTTTCTCCAAAGGTCTTTACAAAGAATCCTTCTTGTACAAGAGATGCTATCTGTGTGCTGTCTAAAGGCGCTATCTGTACTTTTTGGTACCAAGGACGAGGTGTCGTGTCTAGTCCAAACTTACGCAATAGCACAGGTTTTATGCTTTTACCGACTTCTACCTGGCTTACCACATTTTCAAAAGATGCACCTTGATCTATCCACCATTCTACGGTTTTAATTTCGTCATAGGTCAAAACACTATTCGTAGGAGGCATGAATTTACTATTATTTTGAGGCAGTGTCATTCTTCTAAAGAGTTCACTTTCTCCTGCATTACCTTTTAACACGACTTGGCCTCCATCACCTCCTAACAAAAGGGAATCTGGATGGCTCATATTTAGTCCGCCTCGTTTTACGTCATTGCCGTGGCAGGAAACACATTTTGCATCAAAAAGAGGTTGTATTAAATCGGTATAGACCCGAACGCTATCAGGATTATTAGACAGAAGCTTAAAACCCTCATCCTCTTTAGACGCCAATAGTTTTTGTATCGGCTTTGGCGCATATTCCGTAAGGTAGGTTTCGCCATGGGTAAGATTAGCACCTTTATGGCCTTCAACAGACAACAAAACAATTAAAAGGATATTGAAACCATGCTGTACTACTTTGGGGTAATTATTATATTTTTTTTTCATCCACCACCCTACAAACGCAATGGGTACAAGAGCGATGCCCAACCAGCGATGAAGAAAAATCTTATCCTCTTCATACAGACCAGTTTCACCAAGGTACCATCCACAAAGCGCAGCAGCAAACGCTGCAAGACCACCGACAAACCATGCAATTGAAATAAGGGCATTAGGCGTTTGCTTCTTTCGAAAGCTTTCCCACCATTCCAATATAATTGCGAGTAGTATAAAACCAATGGGCAGATGCACAAAAAGCGGATGAAAACGACCAATAAACGTAGTAAATTCTAGAGCAATCATATCAAAATGGAAATAAAATGATTAGTCTACAGGAATTCCAATCCATAAATAAATTAGTATCTAAAATATGGACTCGCTGACTTTTCAAATTCAAGATTTAAATTTAAGCAATAGGAAACTAAACTAAAAGGCAAAAACTAAACAAAGGGTAAATAAGCATCCAACACTAACCCTTTAGGTTAAATAACACAAACTAATCTCAAAAATTGTCAAAAATCTTATTGTTCAGCAATAGTTTTCTGGTACTACCATACCTATGGCGCATTCTGTATTGATGGTTTCTTCCTGAACCAGGAATAGATATTTATAGCTTGGATTATTCGCTTGCTGGTAATACGTGCTCATAATGAGGGTTAGGATACGGCATTAATGCATTCATATCTTTCCTCCATTCATGCAATCTATTCTTTAGTTCCTTTACTTTACTTGGCAGTTCTTGGGCCAAATTGTTCAACTCTCCTTCGTCATGTACTATGTTATATAATTCAATATGCATATCCTCATAAAATTCTATCAACTTATACTCGCCCAATCTTATGGCACCGGAAGGTGTACCTCCTAAACCACCGCTATAGTGCGGGTTATGCCAAAAAAGAGGTCTGTCATTTTGTAACTTACCTAGGAGTATTGGTTTTAAGCTTACCCCATCCCTATGTTGCTGTGGTAGTTGACCAATACCAGCTAAATCCAAAAGAGTTGGGTACAAATCTGTACTGGTTACCACACTTTCAGAGACAGATCCTGATTTAATGTAATCAGGCCATTTTATAATAAGCGGTTCATGTATTCCTCCTTCATAAAGATGTCCCTTTCCAGCACGCAATGGTAAATTTGTAGTTGGGATATTGTCAACGGTATTGCTGCTTGCCATGCCCCCGTTATCCGAAGTAAAAACTATAATAGTATTCTCTGACAAACCATTTTTCTTTAATACGTCCAGTACCCTTCCAACATTTTCATCCATACTTTCTACCATCCCGGCATACGTGGCATTGTTCTGTCTATTTTTAAAATAAGTATTTCCTTCTTTTAAAAATTGTTCTTCATCATTAAATTGCTTTGCAAACTTTTCATTGTATTTCTTCACTTTGTCCATCTTTGCTTGTAAAGGCAAGTGAACACTATAAAACGATAGATACGCAAAAAACGGCTCCTCATTCGTGTTTTCAATAAATTCGATAACTTCATTAGTTAATCTATCCGTAAGGTATTCGTCCTTAAGACCATCCTGTAGTTCTGGGTTTTTATAAGGGGAAAAATATCCGCCGCTGGGGTGACCCGTGTTGTTTCCGCCTATATTAATATCAAATCCCTGATGTGTTGGATAAAATTCATCCTGTTCTCCTAAATGCCATTTACCGGCAAACATGGTTTTATACCCTTCAGCTTTAAAAGCTTCAGCCATTGTATATTCCTCTAAATCTAACTGAAGTTTAAAAGGTTGTGACGCTAATTTCTGATCGGTATGTGGTCCCCAATGCCTATTACCAGGAATATAGTCCGTAAGATTTATACGTGCAGGGTATTTTCCGGTCAGTATAGCGGCTCTGGTCGGCGAGCAGACTGGACTGGCCGCATAGGCATTGGTAAAAACCATTCCGTCTGAAGCTAGCGCGTCTATATTGGGTGTCTCATAGCTGGTACTTCCTGTATACCCAAGGTCTGAATAGCCTAAATCGTCCACTAGAATGAATAGAACATTGGGTCTTTCAAATTCTTGCTCTTTTTGGCATCCCAAATGAAGCATGGAATAGCATATAAAAAACGAATACAACAGTTTATTCTTCATGTCAGAGCATATTATTTGGGACTAAATTGGACGATATCTCCTTGTTTGGTTTTAATGTTTAAAAACCCACCTTCGTCGACCAAATAGTCGTGAGAGCACTCAAATTTAGCAGTATCGAAAGGGATTTTCAATTTCAAATTACCTCCTTTAGTAGCTTCAATATGTAAGAGGGTTACTTTTCCATGTTCCATTTTCGCAGAAACCAAAAATGCCCCTTCTGTTCGTAGTTGACTAAAAGCTACATCTTTCCAATACTTAGGAATTGCTGGGAAAATATGAACTATTCCGGTATGACTTTGAATCAACATCTCCTGCAGGCCAGCCGCAAATGCAAAATTACCTTCTAATGTAAAAGGCCTATACGTGGCATCCGAATATCCTTTGCCCGACTGATCTCCATTAACATGAAAGCTATTTGGCAAACAAAAACTAGTTGCAAAAATCCTAAGAATTTCAGCCGCTCCTTCCCCGTCAAATGCTCTAGCTTTTAAATTTCCAAGCCAGCTAAATGAATAGCCTACCCATTTTGAGGACCCTATACTATCCAACGTAGCAATAGTTCTCGTAATCACTTCTTTATCCTTATCCCCTTTGGAAAAATCTAGAAGACCTAAAGGATGATAGCCTACTAAGTGTGAAAAATGTCTATGAGAATCTTCATAAGGCAACTCCGGTGTGAACATTAAGCCATTAGTATTAATCGCTAAATCTGGCCATTGCGATAAAAGCTCATTCCATCTTTGAGCCTCTTCTTCCTTCCCTAGCTCTAAGGCTAATTCTGCTGCTTTCTCATACGTCCATCTAATAAGTGCTAAATCAAAATTAGTGGTTTCTCCAAACCAAGCGTCTCTGTCATTGTTATTGATTTCTGGACTAGAACTAATAGGAAGTTTTCTAATTCCTTCTTCATTAATTTCGGATACACCTTCAAGAAAAACAGCAACATCTTTAAGCCACGGGTACGCTCTATTTTCAAGAAACTCTCTATCCATTGAATACCGCCAATGCAAATAAAAATGATGCCCAAGCCATGCAGAAACCGTTGGCCCAAAAGCATATTGAATCCACCCTCCCATAGGTTCGCCTTCTAACGTAGAGACACCCGGAACATTTAGACCTTCCGTTTCATAATACTCTTTGGTGTACTTTTTAAAGGATTTCCGGTATTTCCAAAGCCAATTTAAGAAACCAATTTCTTCATCTAAATGGTTAGCACTATACGCTGGCCAGTAACTTAATTGTGTATTAAGGTCATGATGGAAATCTCCTTTCCAAGGGGGTAACTTTCCATTATCAGCAGTCCAAACCGATTGTAAAGATATGGGCGGTGCATCTGCCCTTGCTGCTGATCCAAATTTATATTGTTCAAGATACCATTGCTTTTGCAAAATAGAATCAGGTATTTGAATGGAGGATTTAGACCAAAAACCGGCCCACCACTCCTTATGATTTTTGAAA
>CAZMUV010000112.1:0-4369 GCA_964569345.1 uncultured Maribacter sp.
TGCGTTCCCACCCTGGGGGATTCTACAGGAGCTGGTCGTGTAGGACTTGCCAAGTGCAAATATACAATCTTTTAAATCTTTCACAATTCTTTTAGAATCTAAATTTTATCAAATATTAGGGTTTAATACAGAAGAGGATAAGTGCTTCCGTTTGTATGTCTTACTTTTGTAATTTCATTTTTTAATTTTTGTATCATGAGTTATCTAAAATATTTATCTGCAGGTGTTTTTCTTACCTTCATTGCATCTTGCGGAAGCGGAAATCAGAAGCCATCCTCCTTATTTGATATCGTTTTAGACGGTAATAAAACCACGCTACAACAAGGAGATCAACTCCGAGTAAATATTAAGAATTTGACAGATATAGAGATACAAAAAGTGGTATACCGCATCGATGAAACAACTCTAGAGACAGATGGAAATATGCTAGAATTCAATATTCCAAAATTGGGAAATAAAACGCTAATTGCCTCCATTACATATGACTCAAAGACTGTAGAAGTTTCTAAAAATTTAAAAGTTCTTGCAGCCATGGCGCCAGAAATTTATACCTATACTATTATTAACGAATTTCCGCACGACAATAAAGCATACACCCAAGGATTGGAATTTTATAATGATACTCTTTATGAAGGGACAGGAAAAAATGGGAGGTCCTTTCTTCGCAGTATTGAATATAGCACCGGAAAAGTGTTGCAACAGATAGATTTGGACAAATCATATTTTGGGGAAGGGATTACGATTTTAAAGGACAAAATATATCAATTAACATGGCAAAGTAAAAAAGGATTCGTTTACGACAGAAAAGAGCTAAAAAAACTGGATAATTTTCAATACGGAGAGAGCACAAAAGGTTGGGGTCTGGCAAATGATGGAGAAAAACTTTTTAAAAGCGATGGAACCGAAAAAATTTGGTTTTTAAATCCTAATACCATGATGGAGGAAGGCTACATAGAAACGGTTACCAATTCATCAATCTTTAACAAGGCCAATGAATTGGAGTACGTGAATGGGAAGCTGTATGCCAATGTATATCAAAAACCGAGTGTTATGATTATTGATGCGAAGAGTGGTGCCATCGAAGGCGTTGTTAATTTTGGAGGATTAAGTGCTAAAATAACTAAAACGGAAAATTGGGTAGCTACGGATAACGTTCTAAATGGGATTGCATATCATCCTACCAGAAAAACATTTTTTGTTACCGGAAAGGATTGGGATATCCTTTTTGAAGTAGAACTTCATAAAAAATAAGATGAATAGCTACCAAAAAGAATGTGTTGTAATCCAAGATGATTTGGACGATTTGGAGCATGTTAACAATGTACGTTACGTGCAGTGGATACAGGATATCTCTAAAGAGCATTGGCAAGCCATGGCTCCAATAGATATTCAAGAAGAAGTGGTTTGGGTGGTGATGACACATTATATCGAGTACAAAGCGTCCGCTGTACTCAATGACGAAATTTTGTTAACCACATATATAAAAAACAGCAAAGGTGCAAAATGTACTAGGGTGGTAGAAATTTTAAATAATAAAACAAAGACCCTATTAGTGCGTTCTAGTACAGAATGGTGCCTATTGAACAAAGTGAACTTTAGACCCATGAGAATATCGGAAAGAATCGAAAAGATTTTTTTGTAATCGGACTAACACCTAATATTACCCTTGTGCGCACACCTATTTTTACGGTTGTTATCCTACTAGGAATAGTGCTCTGGAGCAGTTCTTGTCGTAAGAATTTCGAATATGCACCAAGTGCAGGAAACCTTTCATTTTCTAGGGACACCGTTTTCTTAGATACGGTTTTCAATACCATTGGCAGTAGTACCTATGCACTTAAGGTATATAACGAAACGCGGGACGATGTAGTTATCCCATCTATAAGACTTGAGAACGGTCCTACTAGTTTTTATAGGTTGAATGTGGATGGTGACGCTGGAAAAAACTTCAAAAACATACCTCTAAAGGCCAGAGATAGTATGTTTATATTTATAGAAACCACTGCGGATATTGGTGAAATACCAGAAAATAATATCTTATATACAGATGTACTTGCATTTGATTCTGGAATAGACCAACAAGAAGTACACTTGGTAACTTTAGTAAAAGATGCTGTTTTTCTTTACCCACGAACTAGTACCGATGGTAGTAAGGAAACCATTCGCTTATCGGTTGATGCGGAGGGTAACGAAATACGTGTCGAAGGTTTTGAATTAACAGATGACCAATTAAGGTTTACAAACGAGAAGCCTTACGTAATATATGGCTACGCAGCGGTGGCAGCGACAAAAGAATTAATTATTGATCCGGGCGCCAGGGTACACCTTCATAAGGAATCTGGATTGTTGGTGCAAGAAGGGGCATCTATTAGCATTAATGGGGAATTGAGCCAAGACCAAGAATTGATGGAGGGAGAGGTCATTTTTGAGGGCGATCGGTTAGAACCATTTTTTTCTGATATTCCTGGGCAGTGGGGTTCTTTTTGGATTGCGAGCGGCAGCAGCGACAATAGCATAAACTACACAACCATTAAAAATGGAAGTATAGGACTTTTTGTAGAAGGAGATAACAAACTCCTATCCCCTACGCTCACTATAAACAACAGTCGTATATTCAATAATTCCAGTCATAACCTTTGGGCCAGAACCGCATTTATTGAAGCTAAAAATTTGGTGCTAGGAGGTTCAGGTAGCGCTTCTCTTTATTGCAATCTGGGAGGAAACTATAGTTTTACTCACTGTACCATCGCTAACTTTTGGAATAATGGCTTCCGCACAAGCGCGGCGGTGGCAATAGATAATTTTGCACAAGTATCCGAAACAAATACCCTTAGCAGTGATTTGATACAGGCAGATTTTCGCAATTGTATTATAGACGGCAATTCACAAATAGAACTTGCTTTGGAATCTAACGAAGCATCGCTGTTTAATTATAAGTTCACCAATTGCATGATCCAATTTAATGACTTTAGCGAGCAATTTACCGGGAATCCGCTATACAACTTTGAGGATGAAACCAAATACAAGGGTATGCTACTAAACCTTAATGCTGATTTCTTCTTCTCGGCAAGAAATGATTTTAGAATTGGTTTAGAGTCCGAAGCAATAGGTAACGGAGACTTGGAGTTTACCCAAGAAGTACCGCTAGATATTTTGGGAACAGATCGGGCTTTAGCGCCAGATATTGGAAGCTACCAAGCTGTAGAAAAGGAATAGCACTTCGTTTATAGCAACAGAATTGAAAGTATTTTCTTTCAAAGTACTTAATAATAAGTCGATTAAGACTAAAACCTCCATTTTTATAAGGACATTCTAATATCAATTCTTAAAGGGTATTGGTACATTGCTAACATAAGATTCTTATTTTGGAATATTCTTACACTATTATCGATTCAGACGCCGTTTCCAATTTGCAGCTTCAGTCATTTTTGGAAGAGTACGGGGACTTTGATTGTGTAGGGTTCTCAAAAACTGCCAACGAAGGACTAAACAATGTCCTTAAGTTTAACCCAGACATTGTTTTTGTACATTTAAACGAACAGGCGGCACCGCTGTTCCAAATGGTAATGGAGCTATACCAGTACATGTCTAAGCTCCCTATTTTTATAGGGGTAGCCAAAACAAAGGTGCATGCTTACGAAGCTATAAAGAATAATTTTTTTGATTATTGGTTACAGCCTTATAATGAATTTGATATTCGCAAGTCTGTTTTAAAGCTCAGAAAAAGGGAGCCAAAAGAAAAAGCCCCAGAAACACTTTGCCTTAAATCATATAACGACTTTCACTTTCTAGACACCCGAGACATTCTTTACTTACAGGCAGATAATAACACTACCGAATTTTTTATGGCAGACGGTACGGTAAACAATGCCTACAAGACCCTAAAAACCTTTGAAAAAAAGCTTCCCAAGAACTTCGTGCGCATACACCAGAGTTATATAGTTAATACGGACTATATTTCCCGTATCAACTTTGGCAAGAACAACTGTGCTTTAAAGTCTGTGGATAAGCTACTCCCCTTTTCAAAATCTTACCGTGAAAATATGGATAATCTGAAGCAGATACTCTCCAAAAAGTCGGTCTCTAACCTTAATTAGTCAAATACTCTCAAAACCCGTCCAATTACTCACAGATTCGGATCATTTGCTTAAAGAGCTTTCGTTTCCTTACGATTATGTAGGAAGCGTATTACTTTGGTAACATCAAACAGAGAATGTTTAACCAAAATAATATAAAGATGAAAAAAGTAGTAAGTATTGCGGCAGTAGCTTTAATGGCTTTCGGATTAACGTCTTATGTAGCAGAAAACACAGCAAATGAATTCGACTTCATGAGCGATTTAAATACCATATTGGCCTGTAGTAATTGT
>CAZMUV010000112.1:4469-10134 GCA_964569345.1 uncultured Maribacter sp.
GACAGTGCCTACTATACTTACTCTAAAGCACAACAGCTATATGAAGCTAAAAAAAATCCTTCGCTTTCCGCTAGAATGTTTCTTAGTATGGCATGGCAACAAGAAAAAATTAAAGATTATGTAGGAAGCGAGGCTAATCTTATATTAGCGATTCAGCGTTTAAAGCCCTTAAATAATTTTAAGCAACTATCCGACTGTTATAATCTATTGGGAGTCATAACTAAAGACCTAGGGAATTATGATAAAGCTATTGAATATTATAATGAAGCGAGTTTTTATGCAAAAAAACTAGCTGCTAATGAAAATCAACTACTAATTATCAAAAATAATTTGGGGGTGGTGTACCAGCGCAAAAAAGACTTTGCTAGTGCTATTGCTAATTTTGAAGCTATTTTAAATGCGGATAGTATAAAGACCAAAAATACCAAATTATATTCGATAGGCTTAAACAACCTTGCGTTCAGTAAAATTCAATTAAAAGATACCTTTGGAGTCAAAAAATTAATTCAAGAATCTATTAGAATAAAGGATAGCCTAGGCCCAAAAGGCTCTACAGCTACTTGTTACCTAAGCCTTTCGGAGTACTATTGGTTAAAAAACGATACCGTAGCATCAATTTCTGCTGCTTCAAAATCGAGGACAATCGCACTTGAAAGTAGCGACAATGAACTGCTTTTGGAAACACTTGAATTTTTAACAAAATTAGATGCAAAAAACGCATCTAAACATGCCTTAGCGTATTATAGCTTAAACTATCGCTTACAAAACGAAGAGCGACAGGCGCGAAATAAGTTTGCCAGAATCCGTTTTGAGACCGATGAATTCATTGCCGAGAACGGGGTATTATCAGAAGAAAAGAAAGTATTATCCAGGCAAAAGCAAATTTGGGCTGCCGTCGCCGCCGGATTTTTTCTGTTAGGACTTGCTGTCTATATTATAGTAGATCAGCGGGCTAAAAATCAAAAATTACGTTTTCAACAACAACAGCAAGCAAATAATCAGGAAATATTTAACCTGATGTTGGCGCAAAAGCAAAAAGTAGATGAGGTAAAGCGTATGGAACAAAAAAGAATTTCTGAAGAACTACATGACGGGGTTCTTGGAAAGATGTTGGGCGCCAGAATGGTACTTACAGGCCTAAACAAAAAAGCAGATACAGACGCCATACAAGAAAGGTCTGGAGCTATTGTTGCTTTGAAAAATATAGAAAATGAACTCCGGGTTATATCACATGAGTTAAGCCATACCGCATATCAAAAAATAAATAACTTTGGAAATTCTATAGATGTGCTTTTGGAATCTGTTAAGGAGAAACCAATGAACACTATATTCAACTATAACGAAGACGAAGATTGGGATGGCTTGCTTGGAGATATAAAGATTAATGTGTATCGCATTATTCAAGAAACTTTACAAAATGCCATAAAACATTCAGGTTGCTCTAATTTCTTTATTAACTTCGAGATGGATTCTGATGTGTTTTTGGTTACCATTGGAGATGACGGAAAAGGTTTTGTTTTTGACAAGGAAAGAAAAGGAATCGGTATTCGGAATATTAAATCTAGGGTAAAAAAAATAAGCGGAACTTGGAATGTAGATACTGCTCCCAATAAAGGAACGATTATTAAGTTAACTATTCCGGCGCGATTTAGTGCCTCATCAAATGTTAATACCGTAGTAGCTAAACATTAATTAAATAATATACGAATGGAAAATATGGAGACCATAAGGATTTTAGCGGTAGATGATCATGAAATGACCACCCTAGGCTATAAATACATCCTTGAGGATTCCGAGTTCGAAAACTTTAACGTTAAGGTTGAAATTGCAAAAAGCTACAATATAGGTAAGGAAAAAATAGAATTTTCTTCGCGTTCATTACAATATGACATTATTTTATTGGATATACAGTTATTCCCAACGCAATCCAATGATCCAAGAACTGGCGTGGATTTGGGAGTTTTGGCCAGACAGATTGTACCTGGGTCAAAACTTGTGTTCATGTCTTCCTTCAGTGATAACTACAGAATCAACAATATATTTAAAACGGTAGATCCGGAAGGATATATGGTGAAATCTGAGATAGATGAGCTTTCGCTAAAAGCCATGGTAGAAACCGTAATCGATAGACCGCCTTATTATACAGCAGGGGCATTAGCCGCTATAAGGCGCAAAATGTCCAACGATATAAAATTGGACGACCTAGATCTTAAAATACTATATCACTTATCGCTAGGCGTAAACACGCGTGACATCGCACCATTAATAGCCTCTACCAACACCACGGTTGAAGCTAGAAAACGTCAATTAAAATCGATATTTGGTGTTAAGAACGGAAATGATTTGGCACTCATGGAAGAAGCCAGGAAAAGGGGTTTTCTTTAATCTCACAAGTACCTTTAATTCTTCAATTCCTGTATCAAAAAAGAAATTAAAGCGGACACATAGCTAAGTTACTTTTCTTGTAATTCTTAGTAAAAGAGTAAAAAAACACGTTTTTATTACATTATTATAGTCAAATAAGTAATATTCTTTAGAAAAATAGAATATCCTCCATATTTCTAAGGTTATCCTAGTGACTGGAATTAACGATTAATAATATCTTTATGTAAGAATCGATTATTTAATATGCGATAACGTAAAACATATGGAAAACTTTGAGTTGATCCCCCCAACAAAATTAGATCAAAATTCTGGTGTACTAGGCCTAAACCTTTACCTAAAATCTCTAGAAAGATACTATTTTTCTGACGTTTCATTAAGGAGCTATACGTCTAACGACGGAACTGTGGAAATGACTATTGATATGAATTGTCATATGGAACTTTTGGAGGTGTTGGAATTTCATAACAAAAGCAGATGGGGATGTAAAAGCGTTGGTATATCGCCATTGAAAGAGAGTTTTGATATCCTAACAGAACAGAACAGTATAAAATTGGATATTGAGGAACTTACTTTGTTCCTAAACGATACAAGTATTATTATTAAGAAAATTGATCATCGCAGTATTCCTGAATTATTGGATGAAATTATTTATGAAATTGCCAACCACTATGTATATTTCACCAAGGGTCTTACAGAAAAGCCTTATGAGATTTTCATACCTGTTTTCGAGGATAGTAGTACTGACAACATAATTGATAGCAGTGCACTAATCAAAAATAAACAAAAAACACCCAAGAGCTACTTCGAATTCTGGGGTGTTTATTTGGAATCACAAGAGGATGCTTTCATATACGATCTTAGTATAAATACATACATTCCTGCCAACCTTGATTTTTATACGATAGAGGATTAGCTAAACTATTAGACTTATACGTTCGCTGGTGCACCAGTGAATATAGGTCTTGTATTCATCATTGTATTTACTTCCTTTTTAACCTGAGCTATAATAGCAGCGTCTTCGGGATTGGTGATGACCCTATCTATTAAGCCAACAATCGTTTTCATGTCTTCTTCCAGAAGACCTCTAGTAGTGATGGCAGGTGTACCAAACCGAATTCCTGAGGTAACAAATGGTGATTTATCATCAAAAGGAACCATATTTTTATTCGCAGTTATATCTGCAAGCACTAATGCTTTTTCCGCATCCTTACCAGAGATATTTTTGTTACGCAAATCGATAAGCATCATATGATTATCAGTTCCACCAGATATTATATGATAATCCAAATCTACAAACGCTTTTGCCATCGCATCGGCATTTTTCTTTACCTGCCACATATATTCAGAAAACTCTTCGGTTAACGCTTCGCCAAAGGCAATCGCCTTAGCTGCAATAATATGCTCCAAAGGTCCTCCTTGGTTTCCTGGGAATACCGCAAGGTCTAACAATGCAGACATTTTACGTAGTTTTCCGTTCTTAAGGGTAATTCCGAACGGGTTATCAAAATCTTCTCCCATTAAAATAAGGCCACCACGTGGTCCACGCAATGTTTTATGGGTTGTTGTTGTAATGATATGGCAATGTGGGATAGGATCGTTTAGTATGCCTTTTGCAATTAATCCGGAAGGGTGCGAAATATCGGCCAGTAATAAAGCATCAACACTATCTGCAATTTTACGAAAACGCTCAAAATCCATATCCCGGGAATATGCAGAGGCACCAGCGATAATCAATTTTGGACGTTCTTTTAATGCTATTTCCTGAATTTTATCATAATTCAATAGTCCTGTTGCTTCATCAACTCCATAAAAAACAGGGTTGTATAACCTTCCTGAAAAGTTTACGGGTGATCCATGGGTAAGATGACCACCATGTGAAAGGTCAAAGCCTAATATGGTATCCCCTGGTTTCAAACAGGCATGATAAACTGATGCATTTGCTTGAGAACCTGAATGCGGTTGAACGTTGGCATAAGCAGCTCCAAAAAGCTCCTTAGCTCTATCAATAGCAAGTTGTTCTACTTTATCAACAACTTCACAACCGCCATAATAACGCTTGCCAGGGTATCCTTCAGCATATTTATTAGTTAAAACCGAACCCGAAGCTTCCATTACTTGCGGACTGGTGAAATTTTCCGAAGCAATCAGTTCTAAACCATTAATCTGGCGCTGTCTTTCTTCTTCGATTAACTCAAAAATGCGATTATCCCTTTGCATAACGTTTTATTATTGTATTAGCCTACAAAAATACGAATAGCTTGTGATTCTATGAGAATTATTTAGCTCATAAAGCTAATTATTTATCAATAACTAATTAACAATCGCAACGAAATATAAATAAAAAATAAACTAGCTAAAATTTCCCAAGGCTATATATAAACGCAGTGCTTACACTAATTCGATTTCTTTTGCGTTATCGTCTTGTGTCTTTGTGGCACAAAGATTGAAACACCAATACAAACATTAAAATATAACGTCATGAAAAAAATTCTACTTTACGGTACCCTGTGTATTTTGTTTTCCTGTAGTGGAGTTAAAAGGACTCAGGAAGCTTTAAATTCTGGTAACTACTGGACAGCCATTAATAAGGCAATTTCCAATATTGCAGATAATAAAGATAAAAAAAGTCATCAGCCTTTCATTGTAATGCTAGAGGACGCGTTTAAAAAGAATACAGAACGTGAATTACAGCATATCAATTTTCTAAAGAAAGAAGGCAATCCAGCAAATTATGAATCAATTTTTAAAACCTATGAGCAATTGAAGTCCGTACAGCAACAAATACGGCCTTTATTACCCTTGCGCATAGCGGATGAGAACAGAAAGGCGCAGTTCAGTTTCAAAAATTATGATGCACAAATAATAGCAGCTAAAGAAACCTTATCTGGTTACTTGTATAACAACGCTGCAAACTTACTTGCATCTGGTAAAACTAAAATAGACTTTAGACAAGCATATGATGATTTGACTTATTTACAGGAAATAAGTCCGGATTATAGAGATGTAAGACAAAAGACAGACGAAGCATATCAGAAAGGATTGGATTATGTAATCGTGCAAATATTTAATAATACGGATAAGGTTATCCCAGTAAGATTAGAAGAAGAATTATTAAATTTTAATACTTACGGATTAAATAACCAATGGACAGAATATCATACAAATAAATTAACCGACTTGGACTATGATTATCAAATGGAAGTATCTTTTCAGGATATCAATATTTCTCCAGAGCAAATTAATGAGAAACAAATCATAAAAGAAAGACAGGTAAAAGATG
>CAZMUV010000113.1:0-9465 GCA_964569345.1 uncultured Maribacter sp.
AACTGTTCTAAAACCTTTGCTGCCTTATTTGTAATTGCAATTCTTTCCATAATTTAAAGGTATTAAAAAGGCTGAACTACGCTAGTAATTCAGCCTTTTTTGCTGCTATTTTTCTACTAAAAGAATCCCAGCTTATTTTTATCGTACGAGATTAACATGTTTTTAGTTTGGCGGTAATAATTAAGCATCATGACATGGTTTTCTCTACCAAATCCAGATTTTTTATATCCTCCAAATGGTGCATGTGCCGGATAGGCATGGTAACAATTTACCCAAACACGACCTGCTTTTATAGCTCGTGGTATTTGGTATAACTGGTGTGCATCCCTTGTCCAAACTCCTGCACCCAATCCATAAAGGGTATCGTTGGCAATCTCTATAGCTTCTGCTTCATCCTTGAACTTAGTGACGCAGACTACTGGTCCAAAAATTTCTTCTTGAAAAACTCGCATTTTATTATGACCTTCAAGTATTGTTGGTTTAATATAAAATCCGTTAGCCAAATCTCCATCTAAACTATTGACTTCTCCCCCTGCTAATACTTTTGCGCCTTCGTCTTTTGCTATTTTGAAATACGATCGTATTTTTTCGTATTGATCGTTTGATGCTTGTGCACCAACCATCGTATTAACATCGTAAGGATTATCTTGAATAATTGCATTTGTTCTTGCAACTACACGCTCCATAAATGCATCATAAATATCTTCTTGCACCAATAATCTTGAAGGACAGGTGCACACTTCTCCTTGATTAAAGGCAAATAAAACGGCACCTTCAATAGCTTTATCTAAAAACGCATCGTCTGCATCCATAACAGAATTAAAGAAAATATTTGGAGATTTCCCTCCTAATTCCATAGTCACAGGATTCAGGTTTTTAGAGGCGTATTGCATTATTAATTGACCCGTTGTAGTCTCGCCTGTAAAAGCTACTTTATTTACTTTGGAGCTTGATGCTAAAGGTTTTCCTGCTTCTGGTCCAAAACCATGAACAATATTAAAAACGCCCGGAGGAAACACATCTGCTATCTTTTCCATGAGTAAAGTCGCTGTAGATGGTGTTTGTTCTGCAGGTTTTAATACCACACAGTTACCAGTTGCTAAGGCTGGAGGTACTTTCCATGATAACATTAACAATGGGAAATTCCATGGGATAATTTGACCAACAACACCTAATGGCTCCTTAATATTCAGAGATAATGTGTTCTGGTCAAGCTCTGAAGCGCTTCCTTCTTCCGAACGAATACAAGCTGCAAAATAACGCCAATGATCTATTGCTAAAGGGATATCTGCATTTAAGGTTTCTCTGATTGGTTTCCCATTATCGCAAGTTTCAACAAGCGCAAATTCTTCTAGGTTTGCTTCAATAATATCTGCTACTTTATTTAATAAAGCGGCTCTTTCAGTTACCGAAGTATTTCCCCAAGCATCTTTTGCTGCGTTTGCTGCATCTAAAGCTAGCGCTACATCTTCTTTTTGAGAACGAGGGTATTTCGCGATAAGGCTATTATCGATTGGTGAGGTATTATCAAAGTATTGACCGTCTATGGGTGCAACAAATTTTCCGTTAATAAAATTGGAATATTTTTCTTTAAATTTAGGTTTGGAATAACTCATATATAATTGTTTTAAATTATTAATAATTCAGTTTTTTTTGTTAAAAATAAATTATAGTTACTTTTAGTAAACTTATATTATTATATCCTAAAAATATTGAACGTATTCATCAATATTCTGAACATATCTCTTCTTTGAGTGTTTTAAAGGTTAATCTTTTGTAAAATTGAGTATGAAGTCATTATTAAATCAACATAAAAACAACAGGAAACTTACCACCTTAGTGGAGAACAGAACCACGTATAGTGCTGATTATGCTGAACTTAATATTTATGAAACACATGCGTTTGCTGAAAAAGTGTCGCTAACCTTTAACTTTCCGGTTATAGCAAGTATGCTTACAGGAAAAAAAATTATGCATCTTGATGGGTTTGACTCTTTTGATTTTTTTCCTGGGGAATCTGTGGTAATGCCAGCCAATAAAGAAATGGTTATTGATTTTCCTTTAGCAACAAAAAATAGCCCAACGCAATGTTTAGCCTTAGGTATAGATGCTTTTAAAATTAATGAAGTTGTTGAAAAATTTAATCACTATGTTGCTATTGAAAATGAAAATAATAATTGGAATATAAATGAAACTACGTCTCATTTAATAAATAATACAGATGTAAATCACTTAATTGAACGATTAACGTACACCTTTACGAATAACAATAAATCTAAAGATGTATTATTAGATTTAATGTTACAAGAATTAATAGTTAGGCTTTTACAAACCAAAGCAAAATCTTTAATTATAAATGACCCTAATCAGGTTTTTAGTGATACTAGAATAGGGACCGTTATTAAATATATTAAAGAGAACTTAACAAATAAAGACATTAATGTAGAGGTATTGGCAAAAAAAGCCTTCATGAGTACTTCTCATTTTCATAAACAATTTAAAAATACGCTAGGCATTTCTCCAATCGATTATATCAATTCTGAAAAGATTAAATTTTCCAAAAAACTTATCAAAGAGTCTAAAGATTTTAGAATGTCTGAAATTGCTTTTAAATCTGGATTTAATAATACAAGTTACTTTAACAGACAATTTAAAAAAATGGAAATGATGACTCCTCAACAGTTTAAAAAATCTGTTTCATTTTAAAATAATTGTAACCAAGAGTACTACAGGATTTAGAAATAAATAAAAAATTATTTATTTCTAAATTATTGTTTTGTTCTATTTTCATTTTCTAATGAATGCCAATGGTTTGGCCAATAGTTGTTGCGTGTGCAAGGGCCAACTTGTTAAAATTATAGGATTTAGAGGAAAACCTGTATGATTTTCTGAGTAGGCTGAAATCAAAAAATTACTAATAGCTATTATTTTTATTTCGGTTTTCCCTTATATTTTGTTCCAACCTTTAGTTATGCTATTTAAATAAGTTTTCCTTCGGTAAAAAGTCTTCTGATTTCCTTTTTGTCAAATTTACCAACGCTTGTTTTTGGCACTTCTTTTATGTAAACATAGTTTTTGGGAATCTGATATTTCACAAAGTCTTTTGATAAAAATTCAATGAGTTCTTCATCTAAGATTTTATCTTTACTATTCATCAATACTATTGAAGCCAATGGTTTTTCTATCCATTTTGGGTCTGGTATCGCAATTACAGCAGCTTCTTTAATTTTAGGATGCGCCATTAATGCAGATTCCAAAGCAACACTTGAAATCCATTCACCTCCACTTTTTATAAGGTCCTTGGTTCTATCCTTAATCTCCATATAACCATCTGCATCAATTGTACTCACATCACCTGTTCTAAACCAACCATCTTCTGTAAAGCTTTCATGATTATTAGTTTTAAAATAAGAGCTTACGGTCCATGCCCCTTTTATCTGCAATTCTCCCATGGTTTTACCATCTGTCGGTGCCAAAGTGCCATCATCTGCCATAATTCTTAATTCAACACCTGGAAAAGCAATCCCTTGTTTGGCACGTATATTCAATTTTTCGTTATCGGATAAATGCTCATGTTTTGTTTGTAGTCGAGAAACCGTTCCCAAAGGTGATGTTTCGGTCATGCCCCAACCTTGAATCGCATTTATTCCAAAATCTTTTTCAAGACCTTCAATAAGACTCTTTGGAAGTGCAGAACCACCAACAATACATTCCTCAAGAGCCAATTTCTCTTTTGGTGGGTTTTTCTTCATAGCAAGATACACTCCTAACCAAATTGAAGGGACTCCATTTGCTTTAGTAACTTTTTCTTTTTCAAGGATTTTTATGATAGCTTCTGGTTGCAAATTAGATGAAGGCAAGACCATATTTGATCCGGACATAAAACAACAATAGGGAGCACCCCAAGCCATGACGTGAAATTGAGGTACAATTAATAAGAGGGTGTCTTGGCTACTTAAATTTCCCGCATTGGGAGAAATAAGGTTGGAAGCATGCAAATACGTAGACCTATGAGAATATAAAACTCCTTTTGGCAACCCAGTTGTTCCGCTCGTATAACACATAGCGCTTGCGTCATTTTCGTTTAGAATTGGCCATTCAAAAGCCCCAGATTGATCCGCTAATAAATCCTCATAGTGCATAATATTTGGTAAGCTGGTCGTGAAATCTTTGGCTGCATTTATTAAAACGTAATGTTCTACAGTCTCAAGCAGAGGGGCAATCTTTTCTAATAAGGGCACTAAGGTCGCATCCACAAAGATGACTTTGTCTTCAGAATTGTTGATGATATATTCCGTTTGTTGGCTCGATAACCTAATGTTGATGGTATGACAAATAGCTCCTATACCTGAAATTCCATAGTATAATTCTACATGAGGCCCATGATTCCATGCAAAAGTACCGACCATATCACCTTTAGTGATTCCTAATTTCTGTGTTAAGGCATTGGCTAACTTTTTACAGCGTTTGTACATATCACCAAAACGATACTCATGTCGCGTGCCGTTAGGTAAATAGGTTATGATTTTTTTATGATGATAAACGCTATTTCCATACTCAAGAATAGTATTAGTTGTGAGTGGATAATTCATTATTAGGCCTTCCATATTAAAAAATTTAAATTATAATATTTTCCTATTGTTGCTTAATATTGAATCGGTTTACTCAAATACTAAGTTTTATGTTCAATGTCACGTCCCAAAACGGCTTCAGATTAATATTAAATTTAAGCGGCATATTGGTGCACGTAATTCGGTGTTGCGTAATCTAAAGATAAATGTAATCGTTTAGTGTTGTGCCACTTGATTGCATTTTTGGTTGCTTTTTTAGCATGAACCACACCAGTAAAGGTCTGGTCGAGATAAAATTCATCTTCCAAAATCCCATTGACGCGCTCTGCAAGGGCGTTTTCGTAGCAATGGTTTTCTTCTGTCATGCTGATTTCTATCTTTTTTCTTTTAAGGATTCGGGTATAGATGTTATTGCAATATTGAATTTCCCTGTTCGAATGATGAATAAGCTGCTTGGTATTTTTAGCATTTAAAATGGCTGTGTTCAGTGCCCTTCCACATCCTTTTAGTTCAAGGCTATCACTTAGGTCGTACCCGACTATTTTCCCTGAATATATATCTTTAATAAGGGCCAGTAATAGAATCCGTTTATGGTCCTGATATAGCTTACCTCCGATGCCCAAACTTGATTGGGCCTGTTGATTTTCAAGTTTTTTAGGACTTCGTTCTATTTACGCACACTACATTCATTTTCGCTTTGTTTTTTAAATAGTCACGATATGGCTTTCTGTATTATTATTTCATTTCTTTTTGTATCCATTGTATAGTCAAGTCGAGATTCTTATTGCTTTTTTCATCACCTTGCTTTATGGTTTTTATATTGGAGGCTAGCGCCTTAAAATAATCTGAAAACATATAGGCAGATATTTCATTTGGATGATCTAAGCCTCTGGAAGTTGGAAAAGAATTTTTATAGAACGCAATACCCTCCAGATTAGTTTGAATTAGGCTATTGTCATTAGATTTTACGGTAGTATATGTACCCTTCGTATTTTTCACAATAAACACCTTATCCTCAAAGTCTTTTCCCATTACTGGAATGCCTTCTGTTTCTTTAAGCAAAGTTCTAACCCAATAAAATGAACTGGTATCCTCAGGATTAGTGATTAACCATTCTGCAATTGGAGCATCCGGATTTGATACTTGATTTTTTATAATTAAAGTATCCGTTAACACATTTGCTTTAGTGAAATTCCAGTAATTAGTATACAAGTTTTCAAACTTGGACTTAAACGTACGCTGCAGAGAGTGCATTTGTTCATGCACCAATAAACCCCCCATTTCTTGTATAAGAATGTTCTCATCTTCCATAGACATACTAGTGCTCCAAGTTTTGGTAAGGTGTTCTATATGCCGTTGACTTAAAATAATATACGTTCCTCTTGTATGTGCGAAACCTCCACAAAGCCAATCTTCAATTTTAATAAAACGCCAAGGCTGATAGGCCATTAATGTGATATTATTTTGAAGTAAAATGGTATTTACTTTATCGACAACAAACGAAATACATTTTTTTTCATCCTCGGTAAAATCGGTAACAGCAGATGAAAACTTTTCTTTTGCGTAATCCCTTGCTTCTTCAATACTATTTGTGTGAACTTTTGAATTTGTAAATGCTTCTATTTCTCTAATTTGTAATTGCGAAAAATAGGGTTCATAGGATTCATCAAGTATCGCCTTAGCAGCACGATTAGTATCCAGAAAATCAACTCTTGGATGCACTAAAAGACTTTTGTGTACAATATCTATTTGGTGTTGGTTAAGACTGTATTTTGGATTAATTCTATCTTTAAAATCACCATCACCCTGAATATTAGGAAGGTCATTAGGTACATGTATATCATCAACGGCATGCTTTAAAGATAAATTATGACCGACCTCATGAGCAATTACAAATGCTTGCATATTAATAGTATCTTCTCCCGTATCATCACCAAGGGTTATAAACGTAATATTACCACCCATCATACCTCTTCCTAATGGCCCTTTTTTACCGTCAACAGCATTAACAAAAAACATATTTACAATATCATTCTGCCCTTTTATATACCCTTCTTTATTGGCTATGCTAACAATACTATCTAAGTTAATTAGACCATCTCTGGCTTTGGTATTATTAAAATAAATAGGTTCTAAGAAATGAAAATCTACTCCTGCATTAGCATAAGCATTGTCCACTAGATTTTCTGGTAAGACCATGTAAGCTGGGTTTGTCCCCTCATCGGATTGCGCCAAAATCGGTTGAATTATAACTATGAAAGGAGTGAGTTTTTCTGGTAGTTGTCCTATAGATACAATACTTGTTAAGCCTAGAATAAATAAAAGTAGCTTACGTTTCATATGTTTTTAAGTTAGTTACAATTGGTACTATATAAAGGTTGGTATATGGAATGTAGTGTGCAAAAAAGAAACTACATTTTTCGGATTAACCCAGAGCCAAATTGTTATATTTTGTTTGATAATCTTAGAAGCCTCCCTAGGTTTAGGGATAAAAAAAAGGCGCTCTTTGCGAATAAATAGAACCTTCTCATAAAGATATGAATAGCAATGTTTTATACACGTCTGCAATCGTTTTTTCTATTGGTTTTCATCATACAAGTATTTTAAACCTTCATATAAAGCGATTAAAGGTACGGATTGATGACTTTCGTTTTCAAAATATTCGATTTTAGCATTTAGGGATCCTGCTGCTCTTTTTTTTATTAAAGTATAAAATGTGTCATGTCTTTTTTTATTTCTTTCGTAACTAGCTTCTCCTTGATTTGCTGTTGCCACGTATAATTTTTTCTTGAATACTAATGGTGAAATTACAACCACTTTGTCGGCCATCATTTGTTCGTCCCACCAAATACTAGGGTCTATGGATATATAGGCATCAAACAAACTATTTTGGTTCATATAAGCATTCAGTGTTAATAGACCACCTAAGGAATGCCCTGCTAGAATTCTATGTGTTTTGGTACTATAGTATTTGTCAATATAGGGTATGAGTTCTTTTTCAATAAAACCCAAAAACTTTTTCCCTCCACCCATAGTATTAGGTCGTTTGGTCTTGATTTTCGTAACCGTAAAATCTCGTTCCCGGTCAATATTTTCAATGGCTACGATAATGGTTTCTGGTATAAAGCGATTTCCATTGCTATCGGAGCCCATAAAATGTACTATTCCTGCGGCTGTTTTAAAATGAGTATAACCATCCAATAATATCATAATTGGATATTTTTTCTTCGCTTCGGATGAATCATTATAAGAATCAGGAAGACTTATTAAAATGTTCCTGTCTTCGTTTAAAATGGTAGAATTAATACTAAACGTACTACCGACTATAATGTCATTATCCTCTTGAGCGAATAGGGTTGGACCTCCAAAAATCAGGAGAGTAAAAAAAGTGATTATTATTATTTTTATAGGCTGCGTCATATGATTCGTTAAGGCAGATAGTTTTTGCTACGGTCTGCTTTTTAGTCGGTAAGCAGCAGTTTAGGTTTGCGAATCATAAAAATCCCAACCCATAAGAACCATATTATTTGACTAATTCCGAAAATTTCTGTGAAAATTTCTAATGGATATATTGTTAAAATTCCTGCTATTCCGACTAAAATCCCTAAAATATTCAATGGTTTTGAAAATAGTTGTCCTTTTAAGGCTATTGTACTTAGTAATAGCACCCAAATTCCGCCAACGATTTCATTCCCACCACCAAGTCCTTCAGAAATGATACTTACACTAGACCAGATTAACATCGCATTATCTGGTTCTCTAACTCCAATAGCAAGTACAGAGCTTAATCCTATGTTTGCTATCATTCCACTAGAGATAACTAGTCCAACCCAAAGTATTCCAAAAATAGAAGCCAAATTTGAGAATATTGGTGCGTAATTTTTTAATCGCTGATGAATTGCTATAACTAAAACTGCTAATAAAATACCAAATAGCACATAGCTAATAAGGTTAAGTATCGATAAAGTGAGGTAGTTGTTCGTTAAGAAATTCAATTGCTCAACTGCACTAGCGTTTGCTTTTGGGTAAACTAATATACCGCCATAAACAATGAAAGCAAAAATGTAAATAAGCGCCTCAAGAATTGCACATACTCCACCTATTTTTTGTAATTTTTTTAATTCCATTTTTTAAAGCTTTCACTTAAGACGATTTAGTTTAGATGTTGTTACGGGTTTCTAAGTTATCACCAATGGCCTCTGTATAAAGCGAGCGGAACGATATGTCCTTTGGCAATAGGCCTGAACGGTTGGTGTATGAAACGTTACCATCCATCAGAGTGGCAATGATTTTTATAGTTTATTCTCTGCTAGCTTTCATATTTTGCGTTCTTACATCTAGTATTTATCCACCGGCCATAGCACTTAACCCATCGCATTTGAATATTTCAATAATTTTATCTTATGTAGCTACATCAGATTCATCCATGGGTTCTTTTTCATAAAATTGGTCTAGTTTTTCGTATTTTTTATGGAATAATGTGAAAAGGTAAAATGCTTACGATGTATTTTTTTGTCTTTTAGTCTAGCGATGAATTTGGCAGATTTATGAATATTCTTATTATTATCATTTACTCCTTCTATTAAGGGAATACGAATATTCATATTCATACCTGTGGCAGCAAGAAGTTTAATATTTTCTTGTATTTTTTCATTCTAGGTTATATTTATTGAATCCTCTTTTTAATTATTCTGACTAATTCCAAAAGGATTTTCAATTGAATGCATAGGTTTTGTAAACCATTTAGGACCTTCTTCTGTCATGTAGATATGATCTTCTAACCGAATTCCAAATTTATCTGGAACACAAATCATGGGTTCATTACTAAAAGTCATTCCAGATGTTAAAACTGTTTTGTCGTTTCTAACAATATATGGCCATTCATGAATCCCTA
>CAZMUV010000114.1:0-9298 GCA_964569345.1 uncultured Maribacter sp.
GCATTCCAAATATCGTTCTGAACAGGGTGGTCAAAATATGGGGTGTTAAAACTTAATATGGAATTATATTCCGGAGAAGCTACCCACTGTTTATACTCTTTATTTCCAGCTTTATAGGTAAATATGGCCGCTGCTCTTTCCTCCATAGAAATACCTAGGCCTTGCAATTTTTTGAGCACTTCAAGAATTACTTCGTCGAGTTCTTCACTATTTTGCATCGCCATGGTACGACTTCGTACTTTTTCTAAAGCCAGTTCTATCTGGGTTTCTTGCGCTTGCTTTTCCGCTTTTTGTAAATCTAAAAACCGCCTGTGTGCCAAATCAAAGGCTTCTGCAAAACGTTCTAGTAGTTCTACGTCTTCTTTTGGAGGATTTTTTACGACACCAGGTAGGCTATACCCAATTTCACCGTGGGTGGTGCGCGCCATGATAAAGGTGAGTCCCCCAATATGGGTTATATCATCATGAGTTGGTGCTTGTGGGTCAATATTTTTAAAATCTCCTAAGGCAACCATTTTATCTACATAAGCAATGGCTTCGTCAACATCCATAGCATAGACCACGGTTGGCTTTTTGCTTTTTTCCCATTTAGCTAATAGTGGAATATCACCATGCATATGCCTTGGTAAGGTCATTACAAATCCAATTTTGCTACCATCACCGGAGGTCATGGCCTTTTCGTAGGTTTCCGGTAACCACATCATGTGCCAGAAGTAGTGGGCTTCGTGACCCAGTTTGGTGAATTCATTGCGCATGATCACCACAATATCCAGTAGGTCTGTGGATTGTTGCATGGCAACGGCCTGAGCTCGGATACGGTCCAAAGCGCCTTCTATTTCCAATGCCCTATTCTTCGCTTCTAGTTCAACTGTTCTTCGTTTTATAGCTTCGCGAAGTTCTTGGTTTTCAAGATTTACCTTATCAAAACCTATGGTTTCTCCGGCGTCCGCCTTATTATCCGTTGTAGAAAAATGCTGATAGATAAAACGCCAACCGTCTTTTTTTTCTTGCAATACGGAAGAAAATCGGAACCGACTGTAGTAGGTCCATTCGCTACCATTTAAGAACCAAGCATCAAAAACGTGTGTGATAAAAACAAGATCGTCGAAAGCTTCTACTGTCTTTTTTTCTTCTTTCAGCTGGCACTTTCCTGCGAACTGGTCTGCCGTGGCTCCAAAAAAGGTAGTGGTTGCATTACGGTTTAGAAATTCTTCGTTCTTTGTAGATCCTATAAAGTGGTAGGCATCATCTAGGTATTTATCGTAGGTCTGTATATCACCATTTAGGTAACTATACAGCCAGATATCATATACTTTAAGAACTTCCGACTCTATTTTTTTACTTGGTTTCATTGATTTGCCTAATATAACTTAGTTAACAAGCTGGTTATTGTTACCAGGTAATTTGCCTGTTTCATCTAAAATACCGCTCATCTTTAAATGCGTGATTACAGGTTTTTTGGCCATTCTTACTAAAGAGACATGGTCAAAAGCCATCGAGTCTGTTGGGTTTTGACCTCCTCCGGTGGTTCCTAAAATCATATAATCGCGCTTATTTCTAATGCGATGGGAATACGAATGTTCATGGCCATTAAAGACGGTGTAGTCTCTATTTTCTAAAAGGTTTTCCAGTTTACCAAGACCTTTATCATCTTCGCGTTTCCACAGGGGTTTATGCATGAGAACAAATGTCCACTTTACGTTTGGATAGCGTTCTAGAGCATCCCTAAAATAGGCTAACTGGTCATTGCTCATGCCACCGACTTTTCGCTCTTTCATCTTATAATATTCGCTCTCTTCATAAATTCCTTCCACTTCTCCGTCAATAATTTTAAGTGCCTTAGCCCGAGCCTCATATATTTGCTTCATACGTTGTTCCTCGTAATCTTCTGAATCCATCATCAAAAAGAGTACGTCTTCATATACGAAATGATAGTACCGGCGTCCAAAACGTTGTTCCCAAAACGTACGCATTACCGGATTGGTGAGGTCATGATTACCGCCTAAATAAAAGAAGGGCATATGTAGTTTTGCGGTTCGCGCATCAAAGGAATCCCATTCGGTTGCCAGTTGCACGGTATCTTCTGTACCCCCATCTATTAGGTCGCCTACGCTTATTACAAAGGTGGGGTCTAGTCGATTCAATTGAGAAACGGCAGTGCTATGCACTCCTTCTCGTTCCCCTCCGGTTAGGTCTGAAATAATGGCAAAAGTGAAATCCGTTTCTTCCAATTCAAAAACAGCACTAGTCCATGGCGTGGGTCCAGAAGTAATATCGTGCTCAAATACAGGCAGGTTCTCAAGAGGCTGATTCTGCTTGCAATTGGTGAAAAGGACGATACTAGCGATAGCTACTGTAAAACGTAATTTCATTAGGAATGAGTAGTTACAATTAATTTAATAGTACTAATTTTTGAGGCACACCTAGGGTTAACACATGTGTGCACTAGCATCAGTTTTTAATTGGCCCGGAAGGTACTTTACCATATAAAACATTACCCGCAGCTTCATACTTATCTCCTTTTACCCAAAACGGTGTTTCAGGGTCGTTGGCTATCAACCGACCAGATAACACATAGCCTTGATAAAACTTTAATAAATAATCATAATCTAGACTATCTGCCTCGTCCCCAGCTTGGTGGTAGTATTTATTAATTTCATCATCAAATGCATCAAAACCGGTAGAATAGGTAGGCGCGGGAATTCCCTTGCTAGCAAAACTGACATTGTCGCTACGGTCAAAGAGACCTTGTTCTGGAGCTGGATCATCAATTGCCTTGAGGCCAAACGCAGCGGCTCCTTCAATAATATGTTTTTGGGCCGTTGTTCTGCTTAATCCAATGACGGTGGCCAAGCTTGTATTATTGTAGCCGGCACCATCGGTATTGAATCCATATACGATTTGCTTTAACGGAAATATAGGATGCTGCACATAGTATTGGCTACCTAACAATCCTTTTTCTTCTCCGGTAAAAAGGATGAACACCGCAGATCGTTTTGTACGGTACTTTCCAATATTTTCTGCCATGCTTAAAACAGCAGTGGTTCCTATAGCATTATCACGAGCTCCGTTGTAGATGGTATCTCCGGTTGCATCTGGCTCGCCTATACCAACGTGGTCATAGTGGGCGGAATACATGATGTATTCTTTTTTAAGTTCTGGGTCTGTCCCTTCTAAAACGCCTACAACGTTTTGAGTCACCAAGGTTTCCTCTTTTTTTCCATCGGTTTCGATGGTATAAGATACGCTAGCATTACCCAAAGCATCTAATTTCTCTGCAGTTGTATTTACCCAAAGATGGATGAATTCGTTTTCGGAGTTTTCAGCCTCATTCGCATCCGGAATCTGAACACTTTCTCCCATAAAGTGTGAAATACGCGACCACCAGTCCTCTTCTAGTAATGTCATCTCTATAAGACCAATAGCTCCATTCTTCATAGCTAGGTCCTGCTTTTCCTTATGGGCTCCATAAACTGATCTTGCATCAGAAGCCTCTGGAGTTCCACCCTGTACTACAATTAATTTACCTTTAACATCCTTTCCTTTGTAATCGGCTTCGCCTCCATAACCAAGATACATGGCGTCCCCAGAAAGTGTCATTGCTTTTGCCTTCACCGCCACAATGTGTGGATAGTTCTCTCCATTCATAGCTACTTGAAGCATGCTTGGCGGTGCTGTTTGCAACAGGTTAAATGTTTGATAGTATGAATTCGTTTCAGGCATTGGCTTTACGCCATAGCTGCGTAAGGCATTGGCTAAATAACTAGCCGCTATTTTATTTTCCGCAGTACCCGTACCGCGCCCTTTTAATAGGTCATCTGCTATAAAATAGATATGGCCTTCAATTTTATTTTTGTCTACGGTCTCGGCTGCTTTTTCGGTATCGGTCTGGGCTGAACCAGTGCTAAGAATCGCTAATAAGGCTAGGGTGAAATAGTGTTTCATGGTGTTCTATTTAGCTTTGTTTGTTTGATTGTTTTAAATATATGATTTATATTTTGGGTTTTGAAAATTTAGTTGCCAGAACAACAGCGTTTCAACAACCTAATACTGGTGCTAGAAAATTAAGTAAGTGGTCTACGTACAAAAAAGTTTCCTTAATTTCCTTGATTACCTGTTGCCGGCTTCGGGAATTTTGGTGGCACAATAGTTCGTTTCGTTCCCAATTGTTTAAGCAACTCTTTGACCGCTCGTTCCAATTGCGGATCTTTTTCTTTAGAAAGTGACAACGCATCCTGTCTAACTTCTATATCTGGGGCAATACCTTCATTTTCCCCGATCCATTTATTGTTTATGGGATCAAACACTGCATTATCGGGAGCTGTAAGCGCACCACCATCTACCAACGCATAATGCACCGAAGATTTTACCAAACCGCCCCAGGTAGTCATGCCTATAAGTTTACCTGCTTTCTGCTGACGGAATACCCAAGGGAAAAAATCACCGCCAGAACCTGCCATTTCGTTGATCAACAATACTTTTGGCCCTAAGATGCCTGCGGGTAGTTGCATGGGTTTTCCATTAGGGACTTCGTTGGTAATACTTGCCCTTAAACTGCGGGTCATCAGGTCCACCATATAATCGTCCAGTAGTCCACCACCATTAAAACGTTCGTCGATTACGGCTCCTTCCTTGTCCTGTTGTGCAAAATAGTAACGGTTAAAAGAGACGTAGCCCTGACCAGAAGTATTGGGCACCCACACATAGCCTAAACGACCGTTGGAAAGAGAGTCTACCATCCTACGGTTGTCCTCTACCCATGTGCGCTGCCGTAGGGAATTTTCACTTTTTATAGGTTTTACCGTTTCCTTCCAAGCCCCTTCAAAAGTAGGTTTGCTGTTGATATATAAAATGGTTTGCTTGTCCAAAGTACCATCCAGATACTTATAAATATTGTCCGAATCTGTTAGTTCGTCCCCATTAATACCTACGATATAATAGCCGTTTTTTATATTGATGCCAGGGGCATCCAAAGGTCCGGATAACCCGGGGTTCCAACTTTCCGTGGTGTACTTTCGGTTTATTCTCCATCGCGTGTTTTCAACGTAGAGATCCGCACCTAACATGCCCATTTTGGAGTCTGCCACCTTTGGAAAATCCCCACCGAACACAAAACTGTGGCCAACGGATAGTTCGCCGTTTACCTGATCTAAAATATAGCTAAGGTCCGCCCTATGTTTTATAAACGGAACCAGAGGGGCATAGCGGTCGTAAACCATATTCCAGTCGCGACCATGCATATTTGGGTCATAAAAATAGTCGCGCTCATAACGCCAAGCCTCTTCGAACATCTGTTTCCATTCCAGAGAACGGTCCAACTTCATTTGAAGGTCGATTTTTACAGTCTTTCCTTTTTCTCCGCTATCACCTTTGGTATCGAATACGGACCAATTTCCGTTCACATTGGCCAAAAGATGCTCGCCATTTCCAGTAATTGAAACATTTCTTGCACCCGATAAAAAGTCTTTACTTTTTTGGTCTTCTAGAGTGAACTTTTTTAACGCAAGCCCCTTTTCATTTGGGATATATTCCCCTAGAAAGGCAACACCTTCAGGGCCAGCCGTAATAAAGCTGTAATCCCTTTCAGGAATGGGCATGGCTAGGGTACGCCGGGGTAGCTCTTCAAAATCGATTACAACCGTTTTCTTGGGTTCCTCTTTGTCCTTATCCTTTTTGTCTTTCTTTTTATCTGAACCTTTTTTATCGTCACTCTCTTTTTCCAAGGTTTCCTCATCACTCTTAGGCTTAAAAGGAGAGGGGTCGTCCTTCTGTAAATTAACGATGTAGGCTGCATAAGTTGGACTGGAGGTCATGGCACTTGTATTCGCCCAACCGGAACCCAAGGCCACTTCTGTACTTGCCAAAAAGTAAAACTGTTTGTGGTTTAAATCCCAAGCGGGAGAGAACGAATCTGCAAAGGAATCTGTAACCGCTCGTGTCTGACCATCTTTAACCGACCAGATAAAAATTTGCCTGAAATTATTACTGCCCGCTTTCGCATAGGCGATCCAATTGGAATCTGGCGACCAGTTCATGGTAATACCACCCCTTTCGATATTGGTGCCGCCTATGTCAATGGTTTGTATGGCTTTTGTATCCAAAGTCAACACCCTCAATCGTACATCATCATCTACAAAAGCGATATGTTTCCCATCTGGCGACCAACTAGGGTCCCAGGCCATTTTAGATTCCCCAATGGCTATTGGTGTAGGCGTACCCAATCCGTCTTGTGAGGCTAGCATTAGTGCATATCCTTTTCCATCTGCATCCGAAAACCAGGCCAATTGATCGCCCTTGGGAGACCAAATTGGAGCTCTGTCCGCTGCACCGGCAGTTTCCGTAATATTCCTTGCATCCCCAAATTCAACAGGAATGGTAAAAATATCGCCGCGCGATTCCACAATGACCCGCTTTCCGTTGGGTGAAAGGGAGGCAGCACGTGCTGAGGTGCTTACGTCTTCCCATTGGGTGGCTGCCCATGGAAAATCTCCGATTACCTGTATTTGTAATTGCTTCGTAGTATTCGTATCAAGATTTAAAAGGTGTAGATATCCTTCGCGTTCAAATGCGAGTGTGTTCGCATCTCCTGCCAACCATTTAACATCAGCACCCTTAAATTCGGTTACCTGCTTTAGTTCCTTGGTTTTTGTATGGTAGGACCATATATTGGCTACCAAATCACGATCGGATAGAAAATAAACGACATCGCCCAACCATAGGGGTTGAATATCTGTAGTACTTTCGTTTGGCAATAAGGTTTCTTCCGATGTAGTAGTGTTCAATATAATCAAAGGTGTATTTTGACCTCCCCTATATGCGCGCCACTCCGTATCCCATCTGCTTACCCTATCGATTATCAAATGTTCTCCATCCGGTGCAAAAGCGCCATCAAAAGCCCATTGTGCGTTAACCAAATCTGGAATGTTATCCGTTACGTCTATTGTCCATAAACGCTCGTAGGGTCTTGGTGCCGTATCGCGGTCACTAGCATATAGAATGCGTTTGCCATCAGTTGTCCAACCTCTTACTAGTGCACTACTAGGATGCCATGTAATCTGCTTGGCTTCACCACCTTCAGAAGCAACCATATAGACTGCTTGATAACCTGACCGATTAGAGGAAAAAGCGATCCAGTTGCCATCTGGAGAGAAATAGGGGTTGGATTCTACCGCTGCCGTGCTCGTGATTCGCTTTGCCTCGCCCCCCATAATGGGTGAAATCCAAATATCACTACCATAGGTGTATGTTATATGTGAAGCGCTGATATCCGGTTGTCTCAATAGCCGTGTGTCTTGTGCTTGTAAGATGGTAATGGCAAATAGAAATGTTCCTAAAATTGAAAAAGTCAATGTACAGTTCAGCGGTTTTAGTTGGTTTACGTTGATCATATAAGTTTAGTTCTTTTGTGAAAATAATGGTGGTTAGAGCGTTTTTTAAAGGAAATTAATCATCCGTTTCTTTGATTTTTGAAAATACTTCACCCATAAGTTCAAACTGGTTGATTTTGCCATCCGAATCCAGCTCAAAATGGATATCTAATTTTTCCAGGAACCGAGGGTCTTTATTGGTCTGAAACGTATTGAAATGCCAATGTTCCAAATCATAGCCAATGAAATCATTTAAATTGACCTGTAGTTTTGTATCTAGAAGCGAGATTTTCGCCGTCCCTAACATGTTATTGGTGTAATTACCTGCATACTCCTCTAAAGGTAGGCTAGGTTTACTGTCTTTTGCACGTTCCGCTAGTTTCTTCTTTGATGCTTCGATATTTTTTTTCTTAAAACCTTCGTACAGATTAAAAACCTCTGTATGCCAATCGCGACTATCATCGTTAAAACCATATAAGTCTAAGGCCTTATAAAGTATAGCATGGCGTAACTCAGCATGATCTAGGTTTGCAAAAACATAAACTGCTACATTTTTATCATGCATAATACCAGCTATGGCAACCAAGCCGAAGAGACTTCCAGTATGAAAATCGAGCTTATGGCCTTTGTAATCTTGTTGAAACCAGCCCATACCGTAGGTATTCCAATTCGGTTTGGTAAGGGCGTTTGTTGGATACGTGCCATTGGAACCTAAAAAAGACTGAGGCTCAAAGAGGTATTTAAAGGTCTTTGGGCTTACCAAGGTATCCGACTTATAAACACCATCATTTACCAAGAATGTCAAATACTTTGAAATATCGTTTGCAGAGGAACAAATCATACCTGCGGGGCCTATTTGGTCCGAGAAACCGTAATCGACTTTAACTAGGCCATTTTCGGGGTCATCCGCATAAGGCGTAACATAATTCCCTACCTTAAAAATAGCACTGGCCAAGGCTTGCGTCCGGTTCATTTCCAATGGTTCAAAAATCCGTTCGGTTACAAATTCGTTCCATGGCTTTCCACTTACCGCCGCAATCACTTCGCCGGCTACTGCATACATAATATTCTGATACGTAAAACCGCCACGAAGCGGATAGGTTTTTTGGGCAAACTGAAATCGTTTAATAGTTTCTTTGGTAGACAGACTGTCCAAGGTCCACAAAGCATCGGCATTGCCGATGCCTAAATTATGGGTCAATAAGTCTTTAACACGGGCATCTGCCGTGATATACGGGTCGGATAATTTAAAATAGGGGAGATGGTCTACCACTTTATCATCCCAATTAAGCTTACCATCATCGACTAGCATACCCATGGCAATGGCCACAACAGCTTTGGTTGTCGAAGCCATATTGAATAGCGTGTTCCCGTCTACAGGTTCTTTCGTTTCTAGATTTTTTACGCCGTAGGTAGCGTTAAAGACGACTTCACCATCTTTGACTACGATTGTAGCCAAGCCTGGGACTTTCCAATCCTTCATACCCTGAACGATCATGGCGTCCAGTTTTTGGTCGCTCTTTTTCTGCTGAGCGACAGTAGCATGGATGAATAGAAACAGGGAAAAAAGAATTGTATAATTTTTCATTTGTTCACATTATTTTACTAGGTTGACTATCTCGGTTTCGACTATTTTCAACTAAAACTACCGAGGACTATATCTTAATGAAAATTTGCCTTTTTTTGAGCCAAAAACCTAAAATCCAGCATACTAACATAAATACTATTGCTGTTATCAAAGATCCAAAAGCTCCGGGAAATATATTTTGAAATATATTTTCACTTATCCACTCAAACGCATTCAATCCAGATTCGGTTGGTATATTCAGTAAGCTTATTAATAATAACTCCGAAAATAGATAAATGAATAATGGGTTTTTACCAAAAACATCAAAGAAGCTTACGCCAAACTTGATCTTTTTTATTTCAAT
>CAZMUV010000115.1:0-9262 GCA_964569345.1 uncultured Maribacter sp.
AATCGTATTAATTTCATACGTTACTCTTTATTTTTTATCCGTTAAGTTTAATAAATCCTCCATCTATGGGGAAATCAGTTCCAGTAATAAAGGAAGCCTCATCCGAACATAGATAAAGGGCCAAATTGGCTACCTCATCTGGTTTGCCCATACGCCCTATAGGCTGTGTTTTTGAAAGATTTTCAAACATCTCCTTTTCATTTCCTGGATAATTCGCCTTTATAAAGCCATCCACGAAAGGAGTATGGATACGCGCAGGAGAAATACTGTTACAACGAATACCATGGGCTATATAATCTTTTGCAATGGAATAGGTCATGGTAAGTACTGCTCCTTTGCTCATAGAATAGGCAAAGCGATCCGAAATTCCTACGGAAGATGCGATTGAAGCCATATTCAAAATAACACCACCATTTTCCTTCATTCCCGGAATTACAGCCTGCATGCAGTTATAGGTTCCTTTAATATTTACATTGTAAATAGTATCCATATCACTTTCCAAGGTGTTTTCAATATTTCCAACATGTGCTATCCCAGCATTATTCACTAAAATATCTATATTTCCGGTTTTTAAGATAGTTTCCACTACCTTATTGACACCCTTCTGATCTGCTACATTACATGCATAGCTATCTACCAAACCGCCTGTACTTTTAATTTCTGTTAGGGTGTCTTTTGCATTATCGAGATGCAGTTCCAAAATATGAACATGAGCTCCTTGTCCTGCAAAAACTATAGAAATGGCCCTTCCAATTCCGCTTCCACCTCCGGTGACCACTATATTTTTATGCTTTAAACTAAATTTCATGTTTGTTGTTTTTTTCATTCTTCCAATATGTCCCGTTAGGAAACAGATATGTTTCCAAGGACTTTTCTTTCATGGTAATACTATAGCCTGCAAGTTGGGGAGGCATATAGGCTCCATTCTTAATGGTTACGGGGTCCTGAAAGTGCTCATGTAAATGATCTACATACTCAATAATCCTGTCCTCCAAAGAACCACTTATCGCAATATAATCGATCATTGACAAATGCTGGACATATTCACAAAGACCAACCCCACCAGCATGTGGACATACCGGAATCTTAAATTTGGCCGCCATTAGCAAAATGGCAAGTATCTCATTGACGCCACCTACCCTACAGCTATCTATTTGACAGATACCTATTGCATTGGCCTGCATTAATTGCTTGAACATCACCCTATTTTGACAATGTTCACCAGTAGCTACTTTAATAGGAGCTACTGCCTCGGCTATTTTAGCATGGCCTAAAATATCATCCGGACTGGTAGGTTCCTCTATCCACCATGGGTCAAATTTCTTTAACGACTTCATATTCGTTATAGCTTCGTCAACGTCCCATTTTTGATTGGCATCCATCATCAACTTAAGATTCTCCCCTATTTCTTCTCGTATAATGGCCGCCCTGCGCATATCATCTTTCAAATCTGAACCAACCTTTATTTTCATATGCTTAAAACCACTTTCCTTAGCCTCTCTGCAAAGCCGTCTCATCTTATCATCAGAATAGCCTAACCAGCCGGCTGACGTCGTATATGCTGGGTATCCATCATTCATTAGATGTGCTATGCGCTCTCGTTTAGTGTCCTCATTTTTTCTTAAAATCGCTAAGGCCTCTGCAGGGGTAATTGCATCCGTTATATACGTAAAATCGATACAAGAAATCAGTTGTTCGGACGACATGTCTGCTACTAATTTCCATAAGGGTTTACCTTCAACTTTGGCATAAAGATCCCAAACGGCATTTACGATAGCGCCTGTAGCCAAATGAATAACCCCTTTTTCCGGACCCAGCCAGCGGAGTTGGCTATCCCCTGTAATCATCTTCCAAAAAGCACCCATATTTGAGGTAAAACTCTCCAAGGTTTTTCCCTTAATTAAATAGGATAGCGATTCAATAGCTTGCGTGCAAAGCTCGTTTCCCCTGCCTATGGTAAAGGTGAGTCCATGCCCTTCAATATCGTCTTCCCTGTTCGTTTTTAAGATAACATAAGCAGCTGAATAATCCGGGTCCGGATTCATGGCATCTGAGCCATCCAGCGACTTACTAGTAGGAAACCGAATATCCTTTGTTATAACTTCTGTTATGATTATTGGTTTTGACATTCGTACTGGTTTTTAAGCAAATTTAAGGGTCCTAGACCTAAGAAACCACCTAATTGCGAACCAGTATCGATACTATTTTTGCTGCTATATCCTTTCTAATAGTTCTTATCCCGATGAGATTTCAGGTAGGAAGAAGGCGATTTTTTATGGATATTACGAAACTGCCGATTGAAATTTGAAATATTATTGAAACCAGCTAAAAACGCTATTGACGTAATACTTTCCTTATTTTCTAATAGCAATCTACAGGCATAGCCAATGCGTATCTCATTCAAGTAGGTAGTAAACGGCTTTCTATGTGTTTTTTTAAAGAATCTACTAAATGCCGATGTATTCATTCCTACAATCTCGGCCACATCACTAGAACTGATCTGGGTATTGAAGTTTTCGAATACGTACTGGTATATTTTATCCAGACGTCTGTTCTCGGTTTTATGAAAGGAATGGACAAAACTACTACTGGATAGAACCTCATATTGTTTATGCTTCGCTAAGCCATCAAAAATTTCAAGAATTCTATATAGCCTCGCAGTAGGACCCGTATCTACTAAACTTTTTATTTTATCCAAAATATAAGTCGGCAGGTCGTAAAACCTAATGCCGAGTCTGGCCTTATCCAAAAGATTAGAAATGGACTGCATTTCAGGTAGTTCAAAAAAATGGGTTCCTAAAAATTCTCTTTTAAAATGAATGGATATGGCTTCAGCCTTGAGATTTGTATCCTCTTGAAAATAAGCCTCATCATTTAACCACATGTGCGGTAAATCCTTTCCAATAAGTACAACTTCACCTTCTTCGAATTTCTGAATACTATCTCCAATAAACCGAGTTCCACAACTTTCAAGGATTAAGGCCAGCTCAAATTCTGGATGATAATGCCAAATCCTTAAAAAATTGGAGTATAGATTATGTGAAACCCTAAGAGACTCGTTAAAAACACTGGATCGGTTTAACAGGTGAAGCTTCATATTTACTTTTGAAGTTAATTAATTTTTTCAACATCAGCATACATTGCGTATTTAAGATTGCTGGTATTAATGAACTTTTCAGTATCGAGAAGATATTAATAAAATGAAAAAGTTAGGCTTAAAACCTGTCAATTTTTCAAAACAGCTCATAAACAACATTCATATATTAATCCAAATAATATACCTACCTGAAACTGATGGAGTTTCGGGTTCCAGTCTCGTCTAGACAGTAAACGAAATGGTGTACTGCTAAGGCTTACTATTTTTTCTATGGATAGAAAATGTGCCAAAAGCGAAAAACAAAGACGAGATTGATAAAAGTATTACTAGCTCTTAAGTTATTTTTTACTTTTTAATTCTCTAAGGGATTCTTTGATTTACTAAAGACCTTAGCACTGGTTTTCATATCTGCATAGCGAGGGTCTTGCACATAATCCTGTTTTTGCATTTTAATGACCTCTATACTTAGAAAACCAAATTCACTTACCACCTTACCATAAAAACGATAGATTCCCCTACCTTGAAAAGGATATACCGCAGCAACCGGGGGGAAAAGTACCGTGTCAAAAACAGCGCCTTGCTGATCCACCAAAGTAGCAAAACACATGCGTTTGCCTTTATGTGTTTTGGTATTCTTTACGGTAACAATATAACCGTAGATATCTATATGTTTATTCAAGTAGCGCTCCAAATCCTTGCTTCCTGTAGTGTTCTTTGGAGGTGTTACCAATAACGCATAAGGACTGCACAAACAGAACCCCAATAACTCCAATTGCGTAAAGGCCATCTCTAAATCCGTAGTATGTAATTTGGGGATTTCAAAATGTTGCTGCTCAGGTCTAAATAGCTTTGGGTGGTCTATTTTAACGTTCTTGGTCAAAAACAAATGTGCTTTCCATAATAATTCATGTTTGTTGACTCTCGTAAACCGGAATGCATCGATACGGATCAAGATGCTTACCTGCTCTATGGATATGAGCACGCGATCCAAAAAATCTTCCAAAGAAACATACCTACCATGTACAGATCTTTCTTTTAACATACGGTCTATTACACGCACCTCTAATTCCTTTAAATACATAAAGCCTAGATATAACTGTTTGTCGTAAATGTGATTGCCTGAAACACCATAATTAACACAGGGCGCATGAATAATAGCACCCAACATACGTGCCTCATGAATATAAAATTCTGCGCTATAAAAACCGCCTCCGTTATTGAGTACAGCTACCATATACTCTAGTGGAAAATACGCACGCAAAAACAAGGTTTGATAGCTTTCTACGGCATACGAAGCAGAATGTCCCTTTGCAAAGGCATAGCCAGCAAAACTGGCCACTTGATTCCATATTTCAAAAATAAGCTCATCATTATAGCCTTTTTCTCGACAGTTGAAAATAAACTTCTCCTCTACCCTTTGGAACTCTGCCCGCGAGCGAAATTTACCGCTCATACCACGACGAAGCACATCTGCCTCACCCAAATCTAAGCCAGCAAAATGGTGCGCTACCTTAATAACATCTTCTTGGTAGACCATGACGCCATACGTTTCTGGCATAATGCTCAACATAACAGGATGTGCGAGTTCTTCTGCCCTGCCTGGATTACGATGTCGTAAAATATACTCCCGCATCATCCCACTTTTTGCCACCCCTGGTCGAATAATGGAACTAGCAGCTACCAGACCCAAATACGTATCTACCTGTAATTTTTTAAGTAGCATACGCATAGCAGGAGACTCTACATAAAAGCAGCCCATACATTGTGCAGTCTTAATCAGGTCATTAATCTTTGGGTCGTTTTTAAAGCGTTTGATATCATGAATGTCCCACTGGGCAAATTCATCAGGTCTTGTAGCCTCCAAAATAGTGATGGATTCTTTTATTTTTGAAAGCCCACGTTGTCCTAGAATATCGAACTTATACAAACCCACATCTTCTGCAATCACCATGTCGTAATGCGTTGTCGGGTATCCTTTAGGTGGTAGATGGGTAGCGGAAAACCAATGTAATGGCCTATCACTTATCAAAATACCACCAGCATGGATACTTAAATAATTAGGCATCCCTTCCAAAAGTTTTGTGTATTTGACTACTAATACCGAAACACCATCTAGCCTAGAATCTTGAAAATTACCGTCGCAAAGTTTATCAATCTCATCTTTAGGCAAACCAAAAACCTTTCCCAATTCACGTACCATACCACGCCATTTAAAGGTTACATACGTACCTAAAAGAGCTACGTTTTTAAAACGATCAAAAATATATTGAGTTACGATAGGTCTATCATGATGGGAAAAATCAATATCAAAATCTGGCGGATTGGCGCGGTACAGATTCATAAAACGCTCAAAATATAGGTCTAGCTCCATAGGATCTACATCCGTAATACGAAGCAGATATGCGACAATACTATTGGCGCCGCTACCACGCCCTACGTAAAAAAAATTACACCTACGGGCATAGCTCACAATATCCCAATTGATTAGAAAATAAGAAACAAAACCCATTTGTTTAATAAGGGTAAATTCCTTTTCTAAACGAGCAAGTATAGCTTCATCTACCTTGGGGTAGCGATACGGAAGTCCTTCTCCGCAAAGCTTTTCCAAAAAGGCCTCATCTTCCTCTTGACTGCCTAGATAGTTTTTTAAATTTTGGGGTTTTCGTCCTTTGGAAAAATCAAAATGAATGGAACAGGCATTCATAAAACGCTCCGTATTCTCTAGAATAAAGCTATATTCTGAAAAGGCTTCAACCAAATTTTGAAGCGGAAACATTTTCTCTTCAGGATCTGCCTGTTCCGTAACACAAAGCTTACTCAATAAGGTATTATTATCTATCGCTCGTAACAAACGGTGTGCGTTAAAGTCACGCTTATTACGAAAGGTAACAGGTTGCTGTACTACCAATTTCTCTTTAAATGCTATTAATCTGGAAAATCGCAACCGTCTTAAATCTGCAATAGAAACACCAATAAATTCGTGTTCGGAAAAATTTGTCATTTCATTCTGAAGCACCTTTTCAAAAGGGTAAATAACATATACATTTTTAAACCCAGGGGCTTTTGATGGGAATTTTTTTTTATGGTGTAAGTGCTCGGAAAGATAATCGTTGAGCTCTAGGTATCCGTCATTGTTCATTGCTACACCAATAAAACAGGGCTCTACCCCATTCCTAAAATCGATTCCTAAAATGGGTTTTATGTGAAGTTCCTGCGCCTTTCGCACAAAATTTAATCCCGCCGAAGTGGTATTTATATCGGTAAGCACCAATTGACCTACGTGGTTTTCTTGTGCCAATTGCAATAGCGCAACCTCCGAAAAAGTCCCATAACGCAAGCTGTAATATGTGTGACAATTTAGATAGATAGCAGACTTGAGATTTTAGACTTGTTTTTATTTGATGATGCTATAGGATACGTAGTCTTTGCCTGCTAAAAACCTCCACTAACCCCTAGCGAGCAAGGGAAACTGTTTTGTGCAAATAGATAGTATTACGAGACTTTTCACTGTTTCCGATGTGCCAACACAACAGGCGGTCTCCCATCAAACGGATTGTTTATTCTACCTATAGTCTTGGCGCCCATACCGGCTGCCCTTAGCACACTCTTGTCTCCATATCGTTTTCTAATGGCATCCATAGCGTTATAAAGGTTAAGCGTTTCTTCGGTATCCTCGAACAGATTAATCTGATAATTCCCAGATACCAAATGACTAAACCTAACCCCTATAAGCCGCACCAATAAACGCCTATTGTATAGCGTTTTGAACAGTTCCAGAATTGTGGGAATTAAAATATGGTCTGCGCTGGTATATGGAATACGTAATTGTTTGGAATAGGTGTTAAAATCTGAATACCGAATCTTAACGTTGATACACGCCGTTAGCTTTTCACCCCTACGTAGCTGGTAGGCTAAATTCTCGGTCATGGCAATCAAGATTCCCCTTAATTTAACCACATCAATAGTATCCCTGGTAAAAGTCCGCTCCGTAGATATAGATTTTCGTTCGCAAAACGGAATCACCGGTGTATTATCTATACCGTTGGACCTTTTCCATATAATACTCCCATTTTTACCCAGCACCCGCTGCATCACATGTATCGGCATTTCTTGTACCGTTCGTACCTGCCGTAATCCCAGATTACGGAGTGTTTGGTAGGTTTTATCGCCTACCATGGGTATTTTCTTAATAGATAAAGGCGCTAAAAAAGACTTCTCAAAACCCTCGTCTACCTTAAGGTGGTTATTGGGTTTGGCCTCATTAGTGGCTACTTTTGAGACTACCTTATTCGCCGATAGTCCAAATGAAATAGGTAGTCCGGTTTCCTTTATGATACGCTTACGCAATTCGCCCGAAAACTTATAGGACCCAAAAAAACGGTCCATTCCTGTTAAATCAGCATAAAACTCATCGATACTGGATTTCTCAAAAAGCGGCACCTCCTCCTTTATGATTTCGGTAACCATATCCGAATGCTTGCTATACTCTCCCGAATTTCCACGAATTACAAAAGCTTCGGGGCATAGTTCCTTAGCCATTTTCATGGGCATACCAGAATGAACACCAAAACCCCTAGTCTCATAACTACAAGCTGCTACAACACCACGGTCTCCCGTACCGCCAACCAATAAGGGCCTGTTTTGTAAATAGCGATTATTAAGACGCTCAACAGACACGTAAAAGGTGTCCAAATCAATATGTAAAATGGTTTTATTCATTGCTCTCCTGAAATTTGGGATAGCTAATTTATGGATTATTTCCTTTTTTATGGATTTTTTCCAATTAAAGTAATTAACAATTTTGACAAAAAGCTTGACATCCAACATTTAAGCATAACTGACGTTATATTACCACTAAACCATTTTTACATTAACTAAATTAATGATAGACTAATTTGTATACTTTTGATAAAAAATATCTTTACTCCTATTGATCAGCTATGAAATCCCCGTTAACAAACTATTTCTGTTTTTTTCTATTTGGTATCTCCTTATGTTTTTCACAGGATGGGAAATCAGAAATTACCATAAACCAGCCTACCCAAGGCACCATATGGTCCATACCTGATCTTGTAAAATTGGAATGGTCTGTAAAAAATATCGATTCCGAAAAGTCAACTCGTTTTTTTCTCATTAGAGACGAAATGGTGGTACAGGAATTAGGATCCTTTAAAAATTCTGGTATTGCAGAAGGGATAGTACTAGCAAAAAATATTGGTTCCGGAAATCGTTACCAGGTGGTAAGTATCGAATTGTTCCCAGAAGATAAATTCCAGATTGCTAAATTCATCAGCCCACTCTTTACGATTGTAAACAAAGCATCAGATGAGCGAAAAAGAAAACGGGAACTAGCACAACAAACATCGACACCTACTAAAGAAAAAAAGCCAAGAAAACGAAAGAAACGGGAAAAGAAAACAACCCAGATAAGCCCAACTATAGCAGCGAGTACCAAATCATCGGCCACTACATTTAAAAAGGAAAAAAAGGATATCGCCAAAACGGTACAAGAGACACCACAACCAGAACAGACACGGGAAGAATTTGAGGGTAGAAAAATATCATACACAAAGGATTTGGTGTTCAACAGTACAGATATCAGCGTTAAAATTTGGGATCATGGCCGGCAAGACGGGGATATTGTATCCATTTACCTAAACGGCAGCTCTGTTGTAACCAAACACTACCTTACTTATTACAAAAGAGAATTTAAAATTAAACTAAATCCAAATAAATCAAACGACCTTTTCTTGTACGCACATAATCTGGGAACTTCCCCTCCCAATACTGTTTCCGTAGAAATTTCAGATGGCACAAAGTCAGAGAATATTATTCTTAACTCTGATTTAAAAAGCTGTGAAGCAGTGATGATAAGTGTTAAGAAGTAGATTTTTTACTATCGAAAAAAATAACTTTCTAAAACAAAATGATTTTTTTTAAGTGCTCCAGGATAGGCTACAACATTGTTACTGAATGGCCACGCAAGAGTCTTAATAATAGTTTGAATCCATTCGATGCCTCTAAATGAATTAACAATATTATAATTGATATAAATTTTTCTTAAGAAGCCAGTCCTTCCCATAAAAACATCCCTGACCTGTGCTAATCTAGGAATAGAGAAATCAGCTTGAATCAGTTTAATAATTTCATCTTTGCTTAAAAATT
>CAZMUV010000116.1:0-1552 GCA_964569345.1 uncultured Maribacter sp.
TTTAGCACCCCTTTGAGATGCTGCAAATGTAATGCGCATTTTTAATCTTTCATAAAGAAATATTAAAATTTAACCAAAAGACTTTGGAAAAGAGCAGAGACCGCTGCGCTTCAAAAAAAAAGAGAAAAGACGAAGATAAGATGGTATGAAAGACTCCTTAAAAATTTAACATCCCCAAATAGCGGAATACACTACCTGGCTCGTAAATACCATGTATGCGCGTCCCTAAAAATTTATTTACACTAAAAATAATCAGCAGCTATCTGCTACTAGCATTTCTAGCGTTACTCGTATCTATTTTTGTTTATGGGGAAATACGCGATTATTTTACATCGGAGTCGGAAGTGAAGAGCGAAACAAAGTTATTGATGGCCAATTCCTTATTGACCCAATTACACGAAGCGGAAAGTCTATCCAAGCTTGCGATACAATCCAAAAAGCAACAGAATTTTACGGAGTACTCCCTTAAAATAGATTCGGTTCTTAACAATATCGACACCATTAAAAGGCTGACTAATAACCTACAACAAAAGCATTTGTTGAACAGTCTTAAAGTTCTTATTGATAAAAAAGTAGCCAATAACGAAGCCTTGCTTGACTTAAAATCAAAAAATAAGACCAGTTTATCTATAACAATGGCACTGGAACAGCTTGATGAAATGGAAGCTTCCTTAGGCATTATTACGCCGGAAGCACTTGCTCCAAACCTAAAGACGCTATCACCCAAAGCACAAGAGGCCATTAGAAAAGTTACACAATATTTAAACGAAAATGTTCCAGCGACAGATTCCAATTCCCAGAGGTCAAAAAAAACCGATAGTATCCTACGATTATCCAAAGCGCTCCTAAAAGCAGTAAAGAACGAAAGTAGCTTTGCCGCAAAATCTCTGGCGAACAAGGAAAAGGTCATCAATACTACCGATCTGGAACTATCTCAACAATTGCGTCATATTCTGGCCTCCTTTGAAAAGGAAATGCTAATAAACAGTTTTAACGAAAATAAAAAAAAAGAGGCGGTTTTAAAACAAAGTATCCGCTTGGCCGGCATGGCAGCGATTTTGGGCTTTATGGTGGTAGGTGTATTTGTGTTTATCCTGAAACGGGATTTCTGGAAAGCAAAACTCTACCGCGAAAAACTGGAAAAGGAAAAACACCTATCGGAATCCTTACTTAAAAGCAGGGAAGCCCTGATTACAACTGTAAGCCACGACGTTCGCACCCCTTTGAATACTATATTGGGATATACGGGACTTTTAAGAGCCTCAGGCGTATCCCAACAACAAGGTACGCAGCTTACACAGATAAAGTCGGCTGCGGACTATGTGAACCACCTCGTTCAAAATCTATTGGATTTCTCACAGTTGGAAGCAGGGAAAATGAGTCCGGAAAACAGCGCTTTCAACCTGACAACACTTCTTACAGAAACCGCTGAAAACATAGCCATGTCAAACGGTAATGAAGCCATTTCCCTTTTGTTGGATATTGATGAAAAGCTAAATCGACACATCTTCAACGATGTGCTTAGAGTTAGACAGATTGCATCCAATATTTT
>CAZMUV010000116.1:1652-9228 GCA_964569345.1 uncultured Maribacter sp.
ACCGAATATTAAAACAGCTGTGTGTATTCTTATTTCCGACACCGGTATTGGCATTCCCCCAGCACAGCAAAAACATATTTTTACTGAATTTACACAGGCAGAAAACAAAGCACACGGCAAACAGCCCGGTTATGGATTAGGGCTTACCATTTCTAAAAAGCTATCAGAACTTTTGGGCGGGAGCCTAAGTTTGGAAAGTACACCAGGTAAAGGAAGTATATTTACCTTAACGCTGCCTATTACATTTGTAGAAGAAACCCCACCAAGGGAAACAACAGCGGAAATTATTAGCTTAAAACAATCCATACGTGTTCTTGTGGTGGAAGACGATAGCAGCTTACTGCAAATGATCGGGGAGTTATTGAAACAGGCCAGAATATCTGTAATCCTTTTAAATAATTTTGATGAACTGGAACAGCATACCAAGCTATTCTACGACCTTGTACTTACCGATATTGAAATGCCTAAAACAACCGGCTATGATGTCCTAAAAAAGCTGAAATCCGGAGCCTATTCACACTATACCAACCAAGCCATTATTGCTATGACGGGCAAACAGGATTTAGATGAATCGCTCTTATTGGCCAAAGGATTTTCGGCAGTTGTCTAAAAGCCTTTTACAGCTATGGACCTAGTAAACGTAGTTCGAAAATTTGGCAAAATCGAAAATCCAACTACTCAAAATTCTAAAGTTGAAAAAGAAGGTGTCAGCAATAATACTCTAAAATTATTTTCTACAGACAAGCTAAAATTATTCCTAGGAAACGATACAGAAGCCCTTAAAAAACTCCTGCAAACCTTTGCTAACGACACCCTTAAAAATAAGCTAGCATTGGCAAAAGCTAAACGGGAAAATAATCCTACAAAACTAAGTGCAGTAGCCCACAGAATGCTGCCCATGTTCCGTCAAATGGACATCAATAGTTGTATTCCTATTTTAGATATTTTGGAGAAATTGCATGATAATGATATTAAAACACTAACTATTGAAGTAGATAAATTGGATGTGGCCTTGGAGAACCTATTAGCTGTTTTACAGGAGACCAATTTTATCAAACATCCAGATCATACTGTGTAATCCTGTTATACAAGGTTTTTCTGGTTATCTGCAACAGTTTGGCAGCTTTGGATTTATTGTAATTCGTACGCTTTAGGGCCTTTAAAATCTGTTCTTTCTCAAATTCTGCTTTGGAGAGGGTTCCATTACCGGAAAGACGATTAGCTTGTTTCATTTCTTGAGGCAACACAGTTGGTAAAATAGCTGAGCCTTGAGTCAATAGCACGGAACGTTTGACTACGTTTTGAAGTTCTCTGATATTACCTGGCCATTGATAGCTGTTGAAGATTTCCAAGACCTCCTCCGAAAAATCGGCCACCTCCTTTTTTAGTTCCCTATTGGCCATCCCTAGAAAATAGCGCGCAAGGATTTCCAAGTCGCCATGCCTATCTACCAAGGAAGGAATCTGCAGTGAAAACTCGTTTAACCTATGGTACAAATCTTCCCTAAATGTGCCATTTTCAACAGCGGTTTTCAAGTCCTCGTTCGTAGCGGAAATAATACGCACATCCACATCAATCTCGGTGTTGCTGCCTACAGGCTTTATCTTTCTTTCTTGTAATGCCCTTAACAAATGCATCTGATTGCCATAGGAGAGGTTACCCACTTCATCCAAAAATAACGTGCCCTCATGGGCAGCTTCAAAGCTACCTATATGATCTTTGATTGCACCCGTAAAACTACCCTTTACATGACCAAAAAATTCGCTAGAGGCCAATTCCTTTGGAATTGCACCGCAATCCAATGCTATAAAGGAACCGTTTTTCCTAGTACTATTCCCGTGAATTCTTTTTGCGGTCACTTCCTTTCCCGTACCACTTTGCCCGATCAATAGCACCGACATATCCGTTGGTGCTACCAATAAAATATGCTCTGCTAAAGTTTGGTCGCTATCGCTTACAAGTAAAGGGAGTTGCGAATTTAGAGAAGCAACCTTCTCTATTCTTTGGGACTGTCTTGATGAACTTTTTACTTTATCATCTACAGAAACACTAGCTAATGCGCTTTGGATTACCGTAAGTATTTGATCTGGAGTAAAGGGTTTTTCTATATAATCATAAGCGCCTTGCTTTATAGCTTTTACTGCGGTGGTAATTTCTGCATAACCTGTCATTACGATAACAGGAGTATTGTCCCTTACTTTGGAAAGCAATGTGATACCATCATACTCGGGGAGTCTAACATCGGTAAGTACGACATCAAAAGCATGTTCTTTTAGTATTTCTTCGGCTTTTATTCCGGAGTGCCTTGTTTGAACAAAAAAACCGTTTCGCTCCAAAAAAGTACAAAGTATTTTTGCAAAAGAAGTGTCATCTTCAACAATTAGGATTTTAGGCATGGGGAGAGCATATAGATTCCTAATATGTACGTAAGATTAACATTAAATAGCTCACTGCTTTTGTTGATTATGCGTAGTTATCACTTAAAACACTTATTTGTACTAAAAAAAGGGACAGCAAAATGCCATCCCTTTCAAACCAAACCAACTTAATAGTGACTAACTATTAGCTTTTACATGTCTATCCAATTTCCGTTTTCATCGGCATAGAGGGTCCCTGTAGTCCCATCTTCAAGGGCTACTTCCAACTTGTATTGCTTCTCTTCATTCACATAAGCTTTGTCAATGGTTGCAGTGGGGTAATTTTGGGCAACCGCATCGGCTACTGCGGTAGGCAACTCAGATGCTGCTATTTCTGTAAAATCTTCTTGGGCAAATATGCTAACAACATTCACCGACGTTATGTGTACCACATTCGCCATAACCGATAAACTTCCAAGAGCCAAGGCTCCAACTAAAAATAATTTTTTCATTTTCCTTCTTATTTTAATTCGTATTCTTTTAAACTCATTGAATACATTAGAAAAATAGTGCCAGAAACACTTATAGTTACAAGCTATTGATTTATAGATAATTACAGTAAAAATGGAAGAGTTAAAATGGGTAAAACTGTTCTTGTTTTAAAAAAGTGGGTAAATAGTACACAAAAAGCAAGGGAGCTACCGAAGCAACTCCCTTACTAACAACCAAAAAAATCTATCTTAAAACGTTTGTAATTATATTGACTAGTGATATAAATTTTAACCCTAGTTAAAAAAGTAAAGGAGTTGTCAAAAACAACTCCCTTACCACCAACCAAAAAAACCAATTTTAAAAACTTTGTTACTAAGGATATAAGCTACACTTAGATAAAATTTGAACGGGGGATTAAAGTTTTAGATTTTAGTGGTGTCGCCTTCATAGTCAATGGTTAGTGTTTCCACGAAGGTGATTTGTTCTTTCTTACTATTATCTGTCTCGTTTGTGTTTCTTGTATCATTTAAAAGTATGGAAGCTACCAACCATATGGTTATGGTCAGGACTCCTAAACCAATCGATTTTACAATTTCACTCATGCTTATTTATGTTTAACATAATCCTGTTCCCAATAAATTTTAGCCATCACACAAAGTGATGTTACGAATACTAGGGTGCCAACAGAGGCGAATATTACGGATACCATATTTCAAATTCTATTGTTCTATTGTATAAGACACTACTATTTTCAAAAAGTCACTTTTGGGCATAAAAAAAGCTGCTAAAAAGCAGCTTTTTTTATAATACCTATATTACTCATCTCTTATTCAGCCAATTACCGTTAGAATCTATATACACGGTTCTTCTAGTGCCGCTCTTTAATACCATAATAAGCTTAAACTCTCCTTGAGAATTTTTATAAACCCCACCTAGTTTTGAAGTAGGATACTCTTTTAAAAGCTCTTCTACAACCTTTGGCGTAAGTTCCTTTGAAGTTGTTTTTTTAAACTCCTCTGTAGAAAAAATAGCTTCTTCATTAATTACAGTGCTTACCGTTTCGTTTGCTGTTGCACTAAAGATTGTTCCAATCGCCATAAGGCCTACTACTACATATTTTTTCATACTGTAAAATTTCATCGTTACTATTTGTATCGTTGTTTATTTACGGAAGAAAAACGAATTTGGATTTTGGCCAAGGTATGTTTTAGGTTTTTTAACCTTGATGCGATGGTTTTAAAAGGTCATTTACCGTTTTAACAGGATTAAAGGTAACCAAGGGAACCTCAACAAAAATAGTGTTCCAATAGGCCATGGCACCGTTCCAGAGTCCTGGAAGCTCCAAAGCTTTTAGTTCTTTTCCATCTTTTGTTTTACCTGTAATAAAACCTTGTTTATGATCTATAAAATCTAACAGATTATATTTTTCTCCCCTATAATTACGCACGCCACAAACCAAATCTACTGGATTAAAGTGGGTCGAATTCTTAAGGATAGTGACTTGTTCGGAATTATCCATATCTATCTGAGCAGATTCAATAATCTGCAAAGAGCGTTCTCCTTTTGCATTGATTATCCAAAAAGGGCCACCTCCTGGTTCACCTTCATTTTTTACCATCCCGCATATTCGTATGGGTCGCTGTAATTTTAACAACAGTGTATTTACCTGATCTTGCCTAGACATGTCGGAATAGCCTTCTGGTAAACTAGCATTTAATTTTGTTTCTACAAATTGACTTATCTCGTTAAGGGTATCGGTAGTTCCGTTTTGTAATTTTTTGGTATAGGCAAAAGCGTTTTGCTGCGTGCCTAATAACACTCCTGCCAATATTTTTTTACTTTCAGCTACGGCATCCGCATCTCGCATTACAGCAACATTGTCTATGTTTTTAATAAAGATAATATCCGCATCTTGGTCGTTCAAGTTTTCTATTAAAGCGCCATGACCTCCTGGACGGAACAATACCGAACCATCAGCATTACGAAAAGGATTGTTCGCCATATCTACCGCAATCGTATCCGTTGCCGATTTTTGAAAGGAGTAATCTACATGAAAAATCGTCTTAGTATCCTGGGTTACTTTTTCACGTACTTCATTGAGTTCAAAATTGAACATGGCCTCGTGCTGTTCCGATATCGTAAAATGCATTTGGGATTCTCCGTTAGAACTTGCATATAAGGCACCTTCCTTTAAATGCTCTTGAAAAGGTGTCACCGTATCGGTCCCATATTGATGAAAAGGCAAAAGTCCCTTTGGGTAAAATCCATAATTAAGGGTATTCTCATTTAAAAGTTCGTTTACGAAGGCATACACTTCTTCTCCTCTGGAGCCACCGCTCACCTTCAAACGACTTTTGACATCCGCATAAAACGGAAAGTTTTCCAAGTCATGCGCGAATACTTTAATGTCCCTGTCCTTCGTTCTTTCTATATAGGCGTCTAATGTTTCCTCCTTTGGATTGTATGCATCCAGAAAACTAAATAGCGCCTTGAACATGCGGGAAGCGGCACCGGAAGCCGGTACAAATTTAAGCACATCCAACTGTTTTGAATTTTTGGTATAAGTTGCTACCAACTCCTTTTCTTCTTCCTTAGAAAATCGATAAATTCCGTCACCGACTACAGCAGCTCTTTTTAGATGTACAAAAGGAATTCCTTCTTTGAACGTTTCTATTTGTCCTATTACTTTATTCTCCCTAATTCCTTTAGCAGCGAGCTGTTTCTTGTCCTTCTCTGTGAGTTCCATCATTTTTTAAGTAACTTTTCTATATGTTCAATAGCCGTTTGTAATCGCTCTTTTTTATCGCCCTTTAAGATAATGAAATTGCGATTATATTTCTCCAAAGTTTTTTTAAAATACGTAAACATTTCTTCCCGTTCCGTAGGCTTGTCCCTTAGGTCATCTGCTTCCCATGGGATATCTGTATACGTAAGAAAATAAAGATCATAGGTATTCTGCAATGCGTGCTTCTCCAACATAGGGTCACAATCCCCAATATAATACGCCTCTGAATAGACTTTTGTTTCCAGTAAGTCCGTATCACAAATTAAAATATTGGTAGCTTTTTTAGTCAGCTCATTTTCCAGTTTCATCTGACCTTCAGCAATGGGAAGTAAATCCTGTGGCTCGCAGGTTTTCCGTTCGTTGTTCCATTTACGCTGCAAGTAATCGCGTGCATATTCCGGTACCCAAACTGTATGATAGTGTCTTGCCAATTGCTCGGAAAGGGTGGTTTTTCCAGTAGATTCGGGCCCAAAAAGGACTACTTTTATGATATCTGAAGGGTATTGTCTATACTTTTCTTCCATGCGAAATAGGCCTGTATGGCGAGAATTGTAAATATAAGGTATTGCAGGGAAAGCATGCCCCAGCCTCTATAGGCGTATAGCGGAATGGTAATAATATTCGCGAATATCCAGAGCGTCCAGTTTTCCAACTTTTTAAGCGCCATGTACCACATTGCCGTAAAAAATATGCCCGAGGTAAAAATATCGATATAATTGCTTGTTGTTATTTTAACATCGAATACCTTGTACACGCTGTAGGTAAAAACCATGGTTAATACAAAAAGAGCAAATCCGATACTTTTCTCCCTAGTATTGGTTCTGGAAATCCGTACCAATTTTTTACTATTCTTGGTCCGAGACCAGTTCCACCAACCGTAAACACTCATGACCGAGAAGTAGAAATTCATGGCCATATCTCCCATGAGTCCGTCCTGGAACAATAGAAATCCCGTAAGTACCGTTGCAATCAGACCTGTAGGATATACCCAAATATTTTCCTTTTTGGCAAACCAGACACTTAAAATCCCAAAGACAAAAACTATCGCCTCCAGAACAATAATATAGGTTTCCTTGTTTCTGTAAGGGTCTATGAAAAATTCAGAAATGGGGTTCATAATCGCTTCTATCGGATTTTACAATCTTCATATATAAAAGTCCTTTATCCATCAATTCAAACGCTATTTTGATTTCTTTTTGTAGAACAGCCATGACGTCGTCGTAACTGCCATAAACTTGCGTGCTTAGGGGATTCTCCAAAACGGTTAATCCAGAGCTTCTCAATTTTTTAATAAAGGTGATGATGTGTTCCTCGAAATCATTCTGGAGTGGCGAGAAGGTTAACTCTACGGATATGTTCATTTATTTTTGGGTTATTGAATTTTTATCTAATGGAAATGCATAAACACAGGTAAATCCTTCAAACTCCATAAAAGTAATATGGTAGCTGTCCGTATCGCCTTTGTATTGGATTGTAGCGGTTGTCATTTTATCATCAAATAAAAAATCTTTCACATTTATATGTTCAAGAAAACTAAGCCCCTTTTGGCCATAAATCTTATAGAGCGATTCCTTTGCACCCCAAACGATAGTTGATTTTCGTACCACCGCTTCAGTATTAGCGAGGGTTCTATATTCATTTACGGGCGTAAATTTATGTGCTATTCTCAAAATTTTATCACGCTGCATTTCAATATCAATACCAACCTCATCTTTCTTCCCAATAATAATCGCAGTAAAATGATGGGAATGCGTAATGGAAATATGGGTGCCGTCCTTTAAATGGGGTTTTCCTACGTTACTGTAATGGAGATCTTCATCTATGTAACCATAAATAGCCAAGAGGTGCCGTATGCTCAAAAAAGCCCTGCGATGCATTTGTGATTTCATTCCGTTAAAGCGTTTTTGACAATGTTGACTTAATTGGATACCAGATGCTAAAT
>CAZMUV010000117.1:0-9215 GCA_964569345.1 uncultured Maribacter sp.
TAAGTAATTGATAATTAACGCATTGTGGTTAGTAAATTAGTGCTGCCACCCCGACTCAACTAGTTAAATCTAGTATCATAACCTTGTAAATCATCTGATTTGCAAGGTTTTATGTTTTTATAGTATTATTTTTATTGGACAATATTTCTACAAACTAAAAATTTATCATCTACATATTCAAGCTAACTTATTAAGATTTTTTTTTGTCTAACCCAATTGGCTTGTTGGTGAACAGGGTTAGCTGTTGTTAAACCTTTATATGAGAATAATTTAAACACATTGGACTTTGTTTTTTTAGCTTAGATAAAGCGGTTTCTTTTAATTTTTAATCATTCTGAAAACCGTATAAGACTATTCCACATCATTAAAAAAAAATAAAGGCTAGAATGCCTTGTATGAATAAAATTTCAAGGCCATGAAACCAAAAATAGACTTGAATTTAAATAGTGAGCTTAACACATAGGAGTTATAATACCGCTATAATTGATATTGATACAATTACTGTTTTTGAACATAGTGGCAGAAAAGTCCCCAACCATTATCTAGTAGAACATGACTGCCTATTCGCATCAAATTGCTATACCTTATATCCATTGGTCCCCTAAAACGATTGTTTTTTGAGTCTAAAATTTCTGAATCTCAATTTTAAGGGGCATTATACTATACCTGATTTCACAAGTAGTAATACCAAGTTAATAAATTATTTTCCTTGAGTTAAGCCTTGTATGATGCTACTCCGAAAAATAAGAATGAGTGCTTAATCGTCTTTTTTTTTCTTACATTAGACCATGGGAAGTACTAAAGTTAAAACTGGTAAGCGTAAGGAAAGTACTTACAAGGAGGTTCTAGCTGGCTTACATAAAGAACTAGTTCACCTTCAGGAATGGATAAAATCTCAAGGGCTGAAGGTGGTGATTATTTTTGAAGGAAGGGATGCTTCAGGTAAAGGAGGTACGATAAAGAGATTTACCGAACCCTTAAACCCACGTACATGCAGAGTAGTTGCTTTAGGCATACCTACAGAAAAGGAAAAGACGCAATGGTATTTTCAGAGGTATGTGGCACATTTACCTGCAGCAGGTGAGATGGTGCTTTTTGATCGAAGTTGGTATAACAGGGCTGGGGTAGAAAAGGTAATGGGTTTTTGTTCAAATGATGAGTACGATGAGTTTTTGCGATCTTGTCCAGATTTTGAACGCATGCTTGTTAGGTCAGATATTATTCTCCTGAAATACTGGTTTTCGGTTAGTGACGAAGAGCAGGAGAAGCGCTTTAAGAGTCGCTTAAAAGATCCTTTGAAGCAATGGAAATTTAGTCCTATGGATTTGGTGTCTCGTTCCAAGTGGTTGGAATACTCCAAAGCTAAAGATGACATGTTTGCCCATACAGATACCAAACAGGTACCATGGTATGTAGTGAATGCAGACAATAAGAAAAGTGCACGGCTAAACTGCATTAGTCATATTTTGAGTCAGATTCCTTATAAAAAAATGGATTTCCCACCTACAAAGTTACCTCCTTTGCCGAAAAATTCTAGTTATGTACGTCCACCTATAAAGTATCAGACATTCGTGCCTGAAAAATACTGAATTTAAATATGCTCTTAGACGCACTTGTTTGACGACATTGACCTTATGTCAAGAATTTAATTGGCTTAAAATCAGCAATAAAGAATTCAAAAGGATTGAAGATTCCCATGCTGACAACTGCTGTACTACCGATGTAAAAATTGCGTCTAGCCCAATTCCCTGAACTATTAAATACATTGCGCTCCTGAATTAAATGGCGCTATAACCAAGTGGTGAATTCAAAAAATATTACGGCATCTTTGCTCATACCACTTAAGAGATAAACAACGTCCAACATAATTAGTATTCAAAGTTAATCTTGTCCTTTACTATCTAGCTGACAATACGTAATCGTATTTTATATCTTGCGAATCAACTTAGTAATTGAACTAACAAATAGATACAAAACTTTTTAAACTTTCCACGTGAGAAATCGACGAGGTAATTTGCAATTAATTTAAAGTATACTTACTTTAAATTTACAAATAGATAATTGATATAATGAATCTAGCACAATCATTCAAATTGGTCATTTTATGATAAAAAAATCTTTTTTTTATATTTTTCTAATTGTGCTTGGCGCTATCTTATTTTTTAATCCAAATTTTAAAACAATTACGGCGGGTGTTGCCATTTTGCTTTTTGGCATGATCATGTTGGAGGAAGGTTTTAAAGTTTTCACCAAAGGGCCGCTCCAAAATATCTTAAAAAAAGCTACTGATAAATTATACAAAAGTATCGCTGCCGGGGCCGTGGTCACTGCCTTTATTCAATCAAGTTCTTTAGTGTCGGTAGTTGCTATTTCATTTATGAGTGCTGGATTGATTAGCCTGAGTGGTGGAATGGGTTTGATTTTTGGAGCAAATATTGGAACTACTGCCACCGCTTGGCTAGTAGCTGCTTTTGGTTTAAAAATAAAAATATCGGCCTTGGCAATGCCCATGCTCGTATTCGGTATTATCTTTTCCTTGCAAAAAAAGGTTTCTTTAAGGGGAATTGGCAATGTCCTGGCAGGCTTGGGATTTTTCTTCTTGGGAATCCATTATATGAAAGAAGGTTTTGATGTGTTTAAGGAATACATTGATCTCACCCAATATGCTATTCCAGGGTTTTTAGGAATCATCGTTTACACTGGAATTGGGATTCTAATAACTACGATTCTCCAATCTAGCAGTGCCACATTGGCTTTAATATTAACCGCATTGGCTGCTGGACAAATTGAATATGAGAACGCTTTGGCACTTGCTATAGGGGCAAATATAGGCACAACTATTACCGCTGTATTGGGCTCTATAAGTTCTAATGTTGCCGGTAAACGACTTGCGGGAGCTCATTTAATATTTAATTTGATAACCGGGATAGTTGCCTTGGCCATCATATATCCTCTCGCGGACTTAGTAAATTATCTTTCTGATCTAGTAGGTATTTCGAGTGATGATTTTACGTTAAAATTAGCGATGTTCCATACTATTTTCAATGTCTTGGGCGTGATCATAATGCTACCGCTAATAAAAATGACTGAAAGATTCTTAATACGCTTTTTTAAGGAAAAGCAAGAAAAGGGAATAGAAGTCCCCAAATATTTGAATGAAAGTGTTTTGAAGTTTCCGAGTACGGTTATTTCGGCATTAACTAATGAATCGAAGTATTTGTACGAAAATGCAGTTTTTGAAATAGTCACACATGCATTGAATATACATAGAGAGGATATAAAATCCGATTTGAAAGCAAAGGAGATTATCAAGAAATCAAAAGATAACTTTAAAACAGATGTTAGAGATTTGTACTATAGCAAGGTGAAAACTATTTATGGGGAAATCATCCGATATGCAAGTACCGCCCAAAGTAAATTGAAGATGGGGGAAAATATGAATAACAGGATTTCGGAGCTAATAATTTCCAACCGTAAAATGGTTGAGATTATAAATGCGGTTAAGGAATTGGGTAGAAACGTATCTCAATATTTAGCTTCAGATAATAGCTACATGGAAAAAGAATACGATAAGTTCCGGAAAAAAATCGTTAAGGTCTTACGGGTCATCTATTTGTTTAGAACGCAAGATGATAAAGAACTGTATTTTTCCAAACTGGTGAGTCTTAGAAACGAAGCGAAGGAAGGAAAGTATCAAACTACCAAATCTATCAATATGTTAATAAGAAAAGACCTGATTACCGCCGATATGGCTTCCTCTCTCGTCAATGATAAAGACAATCTGAACGAAATCATTAAAAATTTGATTTCGGTAGCAGAACTTCTCTATGGAGAAAAAGATTCTTTATTGGAGAATGGAAAATTAAAAGAGAAAGAGAGTATCTAATCTTCGAGTGTTTCTTCGCGATTATGTTCGTCGTAGTATAAATTTAAAATATTCATATTGGCCTTGATCAGGTCCTTGGTTTCCAATAGGATACTAAAGTATAAGATCGTGTTTTTAGGACTCGATTCTTCGGTCCTGGTACGTTCTACTTGTTTTTGTATCGATTCTTGTACACTGTCGAGCAGTGCATGCTCCTCCTCCATTATCGGGGGCATTATTCTGTCGAATTTTCTAGTGTTGAATACTTCTATAATTTCATCGAAAAGATGAATAAGCTTGTTATTGATATTCAAGAGTTCTTCCGCTTGCTTTTTCTTCAGGGCCTTGTGATTGTTATTAATATGTTTGTGGCTTACTTTTGCTATTAGACTTGATGATTGTGCAACATCTTGTATACTTCCGATAACATCAATATAAAACTTACTGGCCTTTAAGTAAGAATCATCTAAATCTTTAATAAAATAAAAAATATCATTTTGTAGCTCTTCTATTTCAGACTCTAATTTCAGCACCATGACTTTAGCCTCTTTTAGCGCATCTAAATCTTGATTGATTAATCCATTAATCGTCCTGTTATTTATCTTACTTACCCTTTTTAGGGCCTTTGAAATAGTATCTGCACTTTCTTCGATTACACCATGAATAGAATTACTTTCCGCTTTGTTCAAACTATCTTCGGCTCTAACTTTTCGAGTATTTTGAGTATGCTTTATATAATTTCTTGCCAACAACAAAATTGCCAGAAGCAATAATACTGCAATCATTGTTCCGCCTCCAAGATGTATTAAAAACGCTACCGTTCCGGCAGCAACAAAGGCACTGAGGGCTGTAAAGAACCAACCGCCAATAACATTTAATACACCAGCTACCCTGTATACGGCACTTTCACTTCCCCAGGCCTTATCAGCCAGCGAAGTACCCATAGCCACCATAAAAGTTACGTAAGTTGTAGATAGGGGCAACTTCATCGAGGTTGCAATGGAAATCAAAACACTGGCTACCATTAAATTAACGGCCGCACGCACCATGTCAAATGCAGGAAGCTCATGAGCCTTGCCCTTGGTCAATTCAATGACCGGTTTTTCGAATCGTTTTTCAAGTTTTTCCTGAATCGAATTAGGAATAACAGTAGCTGTATACCTAGAAAGAAGAATTGAAAAGCGCACTAAATTTCGCGATAAAAAGTTAGGTTTGAAACGTTCTTGGGTTTCACCTTGACTTGATAAATCAATAGAAGTCTTTACCACTTTTTTGGCTTTACTAGAAAACCAAAGCGTTAATATCATTACCAATCCCGCAAACAGAAGAAACAAGGTGGGTGTGGGTACTTTGCTCGCTAATATGTCCATTGCGAATTCAGTAGCTGGAATACCAGAAGCTACCCATGCTTCATATGATTGCCAAGCGGCAATAGGTACGCCGATAAAATTGACCAAATCGTTCCCCGCAAAGGCCAATGCCAGCGCAAAGGTACCAACAGCAATAATCAACTTATAAATATTTTGTTTAAATACGGTTATTACGATATAAGATACCAAGCTCCAAAAAACAAAACTCATTGCAACTATCAATACCGTTTTACCTTCAATTATTGGCTCAATTTCGGTGTAATAATCAGTGCCTTTAAGCCCTTTGATAACTATGAAATAAGTGATAGCGGCCAATGCAACACCACCAAAAACAGCACCTACCCATTTAGCCTTTCTTTCAAAATTAAAGGACAGTAAAACCCGGGAAACATATTGCACAAGGGCACCTATTGAAAAAGCGACTACAACTGACAACAGAATTCCTAGAATTATTTCCGTTGCTTTTGTGGTATTGATATAATTTACAAGCTCGGAAACAGAACCATTGTCAGCCCCAATCTTTATTAGGGCCATGGCAACAGCCGCCCCTAACAATTCAAACACAATGGATACCGTTGTCGAGGTCGGCATCCCTAATGTGTTAAAAAAATCGAGTAATAAAATATCAGTAATCATTACCGCCATAAAGATGATCATGATTTCACTGAACATGAATTCCCCTGGCACGAATATACCTTTTCGAGCGACCTCCATTAAACCACTTGAGAAAACGGCACCACAGGCTATTCCAAGACTCGCCACTATCATTATTGTCCTAAAGGATATAGCCTTAGAGCCTAAAGCAGAATTCAAAAAATTAACGGCGTCATTACTAACGCCCACCACAAGATCCGCAATTGCCAAAACGGCAAGGGCAATAATCATTAAAAAGTATATGTTATCCACAATTCAAATTGGTTGGCATGAAGGAATAAAGATGAACCAAATAAATAATTAAGTATATGACGAATATCATGTCAAAAATGTACCTCTACTTGCAGGCAATACGTAAATCTATTTGTTTCTCTAACTAATTTAAGATAGCTTAAATCAGTTTGCATTTTTAACTTGTGTCCAACAATGTAGTTTGAAAGGCCTAAAGTGTATTCGTTCACGGGATTTCTTAGGTTAATAATCTCAGCTTGTTAGGCATTGGTTTATCGAACCGAAATTGCATAATTATTTTGAAATAAGTACAGTGTTTGAATTGTTAGACCTATCAATTTATAAAAAGGATACCTATTTATAAAACCTAAGGTAGCAAACAGATGAAAATCACTAATTAATCAGTTTTTCCATTACTCTAATTTAAAGGTAATAGGAATACTATAAGGAACTCTTACCGCTCTTCCGCGCTGCATTCCCGGTTTCATTTTTGGTATCGTTGCAACGATACGGGTAGCCTCCTTTTCTAAATTTTTATCAGGACCTCGTACTCGTATATCGGAGATGTACCCTTTATTGTTTATTGCAAATTGTACGTATACCCTGCCTTGTATCCCCAGTTCTAAAGCAAGCTCTGGATACTTAAATTCTTTGGCCACATGCTGTTGTATCTTTTTTTGAAAACAAGCTCTTTGTTCTTCTTTACCTTTAACGTTCTCGCAACCAGGAAATATAGGGATATCCTCAATGACAGAAAAAGGTACGGATATTTCCTCTTCTAATTCATCAACTACAATGTCATCAACCTCAATAGGAGCTTCGATGACAGATTCTTGATCTGTTTCGGTACTTTCTATAATCGTTTCTTCGATATCGTCGTTATCCTCAGCAATTTGAATTATTTCAGGTGCTGCGGGCGGTGGCGGTGGCGGAAGTGTCTTCACCTGCTCGGTCATAGGCACATCTTCCTTGATTTCGTCTAATACGTTCATGGACTCCACAACTAAATGTTCTTTATCATAGGTCTTGTATTCCAATGCCCTCCATGTAAGAAAAAGTACAAGGGTTAGGCCCAGCACAAAGTAAAGACCACTATTTAGGTTTAAGTCGACTTTTGGATTCTTTTTAACTTGCATAATCGTATGGTTTTAAGAGGGTTACTTCATTAAAATTAATTCAATTTTATTAGAACTAATATGATATTTATCAGTGTACTCCTAAATCAAAATTTTTCTTCAAAGTGTTATCTCTAGTGTTTTTTAACGGCTTTGATTAACCATATCAAGAGAGCGCTATGGCAGATAATAATTAGAATAAAAAGGTGATACTTATCATATCTAAACACCCTATAGTTTTCTAATTTTCCATTCCATGTCATAAATAGCGCTTACTATGATTTCCAAAAACAACCTAGATATTACATCGTTAGGTAAGGCTTCCATTCCCTCGCCCATACATTTAAGCAAAACTACAGGGGATAAGATTTTTAACTTTGTGGACGACGAGGATAGAATCCTTATGGATGTCTCTTTAGCAAATTTCAATAGGTGCATTAACACGAACGTAGAACCCAATTGTATTGAAAAGGCCGGGCCGAGAGAAACCCTATTTTTCAATGCTGAGAACACTACTGCCGCAATTGTTACCTGTGGTGGACTGTGCCCCGGTATCAACAATGTAATCCGCAGCTTGGTCATGGCGCTACACTATTTTTATGGTGTAAAAAGTATTATTGGCGTTCGCTATGGATTTGAGGGACTTATTCCTGCCAATGGCCATGAATTCATGATACTTACCCCAGATAAGGTGAAAGATATTCATGAATTTGGAGGTACCCTATTGGGCTCTTCGAGGGGCGCACAACCTGTTCCGGAAATGGTAGAATCACTAGTGCAGCATAAAATCAATATGCTTTTTACTATAGGTGGTGACGGCACCTTAAAAGGTGCTAATGCTATTGGGGAAGAAATTGAGAAACGAGGTTTGGATATCGCGGTTGTCGGAATTCCCAAGACAATAGACAATGACATAGACCTAATCGATAAATCTTTTGGATTCGAGACCGCTTTCGATGTTGCAAGCCCTATTATAAGGGATGCCCATAATGAAGCAACAGGCGCTTTCAATGGTATATCCATTGTAAAATTAATGGGGAGGGATAGTGGATTTATTGCAGCCTCTACAGCCATAGCTATGCCCGTGGTCAATTTTGTATTGGTGCCGGAAATAAACTTTGAATTGGAGGGGGAAAACGGTTTGTTTGAAGTATTAAAAAAACGTTTACAGCTAAAGCACCATGCCGTTATTGTAGTTGCGGAAGGTGCAGGACAGCACTTATTCGAGACCGTGAAAGAAACCAAGGATGCATCGGGGAATATTTTGCATAAGGATATTGGTCTGTTTTTAAAACATTGTATAAAGCAATATTTCGATACTATAGGAACTAAAACCACCATTAAGTATATCGATCCAAGTTATATTATCAGAAGTGCTCCTGCTAATGCGAACGACAGTCTTTTCTGTAATAGGCTTGCCTACTATGCCGTGCACGGAGCTATGGCTGGTAAGACGAGATTTGTTGTGGGCAGGCTTAATAATAGATTTGTTTACTTACCAATTTCAGCGGTCGTAAACGAACGCAAAAAGATTGATGTAGAGGGAGAATTCTGGTTTGGGGTACTGCAAAGCACAGGGCAACCGTTCAAAATGGAATAATGGAATATCAGGTTATGGTGTATCAATATAGCACCTTACATGTGCTGTAAGGTGCTATATTGCACTGGTAATCGTCTCTTTGATAGTATCTTAAATAGGTGGCAGACAGAATTTCCTTCATCTTGATATTTCTTGGATTTACTGATACCACGCTGCGCGGAGAACCTTAAAAACAAAACGATTTAACATATGTTCCAGTGCTCTACCAAGGTGGCCAAAATAGGTTCACCGGCCAGAAAAGTTCCGACAACGAAAAAGTCCAGCTTTCGTTAGGTAGCTGGACTTATCATGTTAAGATGGTTTTTATGGTTCGTCCACTTTTCAGTCAACGGCACCTCTGGTATTTTAACATCCAATCAGTTCATACGAAAGGTAGTTTA
>CAZMUV010000118.1:0-6903 GCA_964569345.1 uncultured Maribacter sp.
TCATAACCTTTACCACCCCAAGGATTACAACTAAAAATACGTTTTGTAGCTAACCAACCACCCTTAAAAAGGCCATGCTTCTTTAAAGCCTCTAGCGTATATTGGGAGCAAGTAGGAGAGTAGCGGCATGTGGCCGGTGTATAAGGAGATATGGCTAATTGATAAAAACGAACCAATAAAAGAAATGGGGCTATTAGAATTTTTTTCATTGTGGTCCCAATTAAAGTTTAGCTATTTGCTGTGCAATCTCATTATCCTAATAGAATCTAGTTACCGGTTCAGTTTTAAGAAAGGCTAAAACTGGTGCCCTCTTTGCCATCTTTGAGTTGAATTCCCAAAGCTGCCAATTGATTACGAATACTATCCGAAGTCGCAAAGTCTTTGTTTTCCCTTGCTTCTTTTCTTAGTTGAATCAGCAATTCAACTGCACCGTTAAGCTTTTCGGTATCTGCTGCCGAGCTTTTTTTGTTTTCTAAACCCAACACCTCAAAAACAAAATTGTGAATCGTTTCCTTTAATAAGGCTTTATCAGAAACGCTTATGGATTCTTTCCCTTCTTTTATTAGATTGATGTGTTTTACAGCATCGAACAATTTAGCTATTAGGATGGGTGTATTAAAATCGTCGTTCATGGCGTCGTAGCAGGATTGCTTCCATGCTAAGACGTTGAATTGGGTTTCTTTTGCGGTACTTAGGCCATCTAATGTGTTAATGGCTTCCATTAATTTATTGAATCCTTTTTCTGATGCTAGTAATGCATCATTACTTATGTCCAGAATACTGGTGTAATGCGCTTGCATCATAAAAAAACGCACCATAGAAGGTGAAAAAGCTTTACTTAAAATCTCATTGTTTCCAGAGAATATCTCACCCGGTAATATGCTATTTCCGGTAGATTTTGCCATTTTTTTCCCGTTTAGAGTCAGCATATTAGTGTGTAGCCAATACTGCACTGGTGACTTGCCGTTACTAGCTTCTGCTTGGGCAATTTCACATTCGTGATGCGGGAATTTTAAATCCATTCCACCACCATGTATATCAAATGTTTCACCTAAGTACTTTGTACTCATGGCAGTACATTCTAAATGCCAACCTGGAAAGCCATCGCCCCAGGGGGAAGGCCAACGCATGATATGCTGTGGTTCAGCTTTCTTCCAAAGTGCAAAATCCTGTGGACTTCGTTTATCGTTCTGTGCGGTAAGCTCGCGGGTGTTCGCAATCATATCTTCTAGCTTCCTACCGCTCAATTTTCCGTAATCGTTGGTTTCGTTGAATTTTACGACATCAAAATAAACAGACCCATTGATTTCGTATGCGTATCCTTTTTCAATGATTACTTTTATGATTTCAATCTGCTCTATAATATGACCCGTAGCCGTTGGTTCTATACTTGGGGGTAGGAAATTAAATTTTTCAAGGATATTATGAAAATCTACCGTGTAGCGCTGAACCACTTCCATGGGTTCCAATTGCTCCAAACGTGCCTTTTTTGCTATTTTGTCTTCTCCGTCTTCAGCATCATCCACTAAATGCCCAGCATCCGTGATATTTCGCACATAACGTACCTTGTATCCCAGATGTTTAAAGTATCTGAATATCATGTCGAAAGACATAAAGGTTCGGCAATTTCCAAGATGAACATTGCTATAAACTGTAGGTCCACAGACATACATGCCAATATGGCCTGGATTCAAAGAAGTGAATAGTTCTTTTTTGCCGGTTAATGAGTTGTGTACTTTAAGTTTCTGTTGTTCGTATAGTTGCATCTTTTTTTGAAAGAATTAGAACGTTGTATCTAGATTAATAAAGTTCAAAAATTCTCTGCGTACGGCTTCCTTTTTGAATTTTCCGCCATACTCTGCCGTTACAGTGCTACTTTCTATATCCCTGATGCCTCTAGAATTTACACAAAGGTGCTTTGCGTCTATAACGCATGCCACATCATCCGTGCCTAAAACTTTTTGTAGTTCTCTTACAATTTGGATGTTAAGTCTTTCTTGTACCTGTGGTCTTTTTGCAAAGTAATCCACAATTCTATTCATTTTGGAAAGACCTACAACTGTTCCTTTAGAGATGTAGGCAACATGAGCCCTACCTACAATCGGAAGTAGGTGGTGTTCGCAAGTGGAGTAGAGGGTTATATTTTTTTCTACCAACATCTCTCCATACTTGTATTTGTTATCAAAAGTAGAGGATTTCGGTTTTCTGTCTGGATGTAGGCCGCCAAAAATCTCTTTAACGAACATCTTTGCAACACGGTTTGGGGTTCCTTTCAGACTGTCGTCATCTAGGTCTAGTCCTAATGTGAGCATAATTTCCCTCACATTAGCGTTTATTCGCTCTATCTTTTCTTCATCACTTAGAACAAAAGCGTCTTTACGAAGTGGTGTTTCTTCGGATGAAGAAATATGGTCTTCACCAATGTGTTCAAAATGGTCTTCCAATGTACCTTCAGTTTTCATTTAAACAATGCTTTTACAGGGCGCAAAGATATACATTATATAGCACTTTATGCAACAGAGCACGGTGTGTAGAATATAAATTAGTGTTAAGTAAAACCGTTTAGTGCTTTTACTTTTCAATAGCAAATCGATGATGTGGGGTATATCTCTAATCCTTTGGGTACAGGGGTAAGTGGGAACATATGTGGTCTTTGATAACGGTTGAATAGTTGCCATTATTCTTGAAAATGAGCCTGTTGTAGGATTGTAGAAGGAGTAAATATCCGGCTAAGATTGCATTTCATCGATTAAGTGCGTAAAAAACCGACGTATAATACTAAAAGCGGATACTGCAAGTTATCATATATGTTGTAGTATACTAAATAGCCCCATTGTTTTATGCGAACGCTACCTATATTAATTTGCTGTTTGTTCCTTTATATTGGGAATTTACAAGCACAAAATTCTCCTGATTGTAGAACCGCCATACCTGTTTGTGCAGATATGCCTATTATGGGCTTGGCAGACGGTGGTGGAGATATAGAAGATTTTGACCCTGAAGTAATTACCCAAACCGGATGTTTGGAAAAAGGCAGTGTGAGCTCTGCTAATATCGAAAACAATACCTCTTGGTATGTGTTTAGAGCAGGAACTGCTGGACAAGTTGGTTTTGATATTGAAGCCATGCCTACGAACGGAGGCATGGGTACACCTACTGCAGAATGGGATTTTGCCGTTTATGGCCCTTATGATGAAACTGATGGACAAACGTACTGCACGATTATTGGAGATGGGACTTCCGAACCTATCCGTTGTAACTACGAAGTAAATAATACCACTTTTACCGGTATAGGAATGAATCCGGAAAACGGTCAAGAAGGTGCCCCTTTTTTAATAGGGAGTCAGAATACCTACGATGAATGGTTAGATGTGCAGCCCGGAGAACTTTACTTCATTTTGATAAATAATTTCAACACTAATTTTGATGATGACCCAGAACCGTTTATGCTATCGTTCACGGGAAGCTCGGTACAGGCCGACCAAAATACGGCTTTGGACTGTACGCTTAGGGATGAATTTTTAGGCTTGGATGTTGTTGCCTGTGAAGGTGACCCCGATATTGTGTTAAGTGCATTGCGTTCGCCTGCAGGTTCTGATATTGCCAATGTGGAATGGTCAGTTGATTACGAGGATGACGGTACTGTAGATGCAACATTGCCTGGTACTGGTCTTTTTGGGGCAGAATTAATTGTATCCAGCCCAAACTCAGGAAGGTATTTTGCAGAAATAACTACAAGCTCTGGCACTCCACCTACCGTAGTGGATGTTGGAGGTATTCTTATCACGTTTTATGGTGAGCCAATTTTGGATCGTGTGGAGATTTTGGATACCAATCTTTCAATAGACCCAGATCAGAATGACATAGAATTTATAATGGATGGAGATAGTTCTTATGAATTTGCCATTAATGGTGGTGAGTTTCAAGACAGTCCTATTTTTATGAATATCCCGCCGGGAGAGAATACCGTAATTATAAATGATAAGAATGGATGTGGCATCACCGAAGCCATACCTTTTATCGTGTTCGCATACCCAAAATTTTTCACTCCAAATGGTGATGGTATCAACGACGATTGGAATATACAGGGAATAGATGCTACCAGTATATCCAATGTAGTGGTTTTTATTTTTGACCGCTATGGTAAACTATTAAAGCAGTTAGGTGTAGCCGATACTTGGGACGGCACCTTTAATGGAAGCGAAATGCCATCTACGGACTATTGGTTTAGGTTTGAATATTCGGAAAATGACAATGTAGCTCCCATTGTTGCTAAAACCAGAAGAACGCACTTTACGTTAAAACGATAATTGAGCATCGATCAAATATTTTTAAGCTAAGTTTTCTCCTATTTCTATTCTTTTTTTGCATTTCTCAAGTGATTAGGTTCTCTTGTGCTATCGACCTCGTATTTACTGCTTAAACCAAAAACTTTCCATTTGGTTTTTAAACCTAATGGAAAGCAATAGAAATATATTGATTTTTGGACCTGAACTTTGTAGTAGCAAAATCCTTCTTTTATTTCTAGAAGCTATAGCTCTGGTATCCCAGTTTACTATATGGACTGCTGTCTCTATCGAAAAAAGACTAAGGTAAACTCCCTAAAAATTTATCGTATAACTCAGGGTTGCGTTGGTGCGTATACGATTTATCGTTGCAGGCGTAATTAATCCTGTATCCAGTAATTGCTCGTTTACCTGTTGGTCTAGCCTATTTAGTGAAAAGTCCAATCTGTTTCCGCCAAAATTATAACCTATTCCTCCAGAAATACTGTTCAGGTCACCAATAGTGTCAGTATCTACATAAGGACTCTGTTCAAAACGATAGCCCGCTCTTAAGCTTACTTTTTCAATACGGTATTCGCCACCCAGCCTAAAAGTAGATACGGCGCCCAGTTGATTTGCAATGTTGTTATTCACGATTTGGAAATTAGGGTCACTTTGTGGGCGCAGTTCTGCATTCGAAAAATCTTGGTAACCGTAATCAAAACTCAGGAGTCCGTTTTTTCCAAAGATGATAGCCATACTACCCGTTAATTTGCTCGGGGTTTGAATGGTGTACGTTTCAAAAAGGTTGATAATGCCAAAATCTATAAAATTGATATCCTCATCTGCTAAATTAGAATTGATTCGTTGAGAAAGATCATCGTTTAGTCGGTACCAGGTTGGGGATTGATAACTTCCTCCCAAACGCACAAATTCATTTAACTTAGCGATAGCTCCCATTGTAAATGAAAAACCGTTTCCTCGTGTAGTTAATAAGTTGTCGAACGAAGTTCGTTGTATTTCTGAGTCCGTATCATAGCCTGTTTCCGTAAGCCGATCAACACGCTCGTTAAAAACACTATGGAAATTTAAGGAAGCGCCTAGGTACAGTTTGTCTTTATATTCCGAAGCCATGTTTGCTGTAAACTTTGAATTGTAACCGATACTGCTCCTTTGAAACTGTTGGTCTACAGTCGTGTAGGATGCATTTCTTACGTATTGGTCTGTTTGTGCGTCATCATCTATAGGGTCTATTACTCCTCCATAGTACCCTAAAAATGCTTGTTGATCGCTAAAGCCTCCATTAGCCCCTATGTCCAAGTATCCATTTTCAATCAGTTCTCCATCTTCTAACAAAATAGCTCCCAAGGGTGTTCCTTGTGCAAAGTCCAGAAAATAGGAGTCAACCCCTTGGTTGCTTCTACCAGAAACTAAATAACTATTTTCAAAATTTCGTGCCAAGTCATAATTGAAGGCTAGGGAGAACTTTTTCCAGTCAGAATTTGAGTTCGTGTTGTTGAATACAAAAACACCCCCTATTTGATTGATGTTGATGTCGTTTACATTGCTATTGGTTTGCGTGCCAAAATAGTTAGCTTCGTTGTCTATATTAAAGTAAGTTCCAGAAAATGTAACTAGCGAATTATTAAATACTGCAGCCCCTGCTGGATTAATGTTCAATGCGGATAAGTCACCTCCGAGGGCTCCAAAAGCACCGCCCATACTTTGAAAGCGAGCTGTTCCTTGGATATTTTCGGTGCCGTATCGTAATACATCATTTATGTTTTGTGCACTCACAAAAGCACATAGGGACACTAAAATGAAAGTTAAATGCCTTTTCATAGCGATATTTTTTTAAGATTTATGAAATAAAAATTGATTAATTACGTCTTCCCCCACCAGATCGTCCTCCACCAGAACGTCCTCCACCGGAAGATCGTGAGCCTCCACCTCCGGAACTTCTCATGCTTCCGCTACTGCGCGAACTTCCACCAGAACTTCTCATGCTGCCGCTACTTCTAGAACTTCCACCAGAACTTCTCATGCTACCGCTACTTCTAGAACTTCCGCTACGAGAACTTCGAGTGGTTCCACTACTTCTAGAACTGCTGCGCCTGCCTGAGTTGTAACTTCTTCCGCTGCTAGAACCACTTCTTGAATTACGATAGGTAGATGTTCTAGGCGTCGTCGCTCTAGAAGAAGATCCAGATCTATAACTTCCTGACCTTGGTGTTGCACGGTTGTATGCAGAATTACTTCTTGATGAACTGTACGTTCTTGGAGCTGTTCTAGCACTCCTACTAGTTCTGTAGGCACGATTTTGGTCAACTCCTACGGTTCTTCGGTTCGCCATATTATCCCTATAAGACCTAGAGGTGCCTGCGCTCCTGTTACTTCTTGAGGAAGTGGAACTGCTTCTTGCTGCAGTAGCTCTATTGTTGGAAGAGCGGGCAGTGTTACTTCTATATCTTGATGAATTACCCCTTGAAGTATTCAGGTTTGACCTTCCTCTAAGCGCCGTGCTTCCATTGCTGCGCCCAATTGAGTTCGTATTATAATAACCACGTCTTCCTGAATTGTAGGCGTACCTTCCTCCACCGTAATAGCCGCCATATCCATAACCAGGATAGCCCCAGCC
>CAZMUV010000118.1:7003-9212 GCA_964569345.1 uncultured Maribacter sp.
CCAAAGCCTCCGCCCCAGCCAAAGCCTCCGCCCCAACCGAAGTTGTTGAAACCTCCACCCCAACCCCAAGGATTACCCCAGCCGAAATTGTTGAAGCCTCCGCCCCAACCGTTATTGTAAAAATTGATGTTTACGTTGGATGCATTGTCTCCCCAACCACCAAAACCTTGGTAGTCGTTAGGGTTATTATAGTAATCAGTTAATTGATCTTGATTTATTTGAGCGTCTACTGGGTCGCTTGCATAGGAATCTACATCGGTGAAAATCTCCCCATCCAAAATTTCGTCATATTGCTCAGCTTTCTGGCCAAAATAGTCAGAATAGGTATTGGATTCAGGAGCCGTGCGATATTGCTGTTGTGGACGTTGTTCGGGTCTACGCTCTACTGTGCGCGATGTTTTATCTGAATATATGCCGTCATTGTCATAGTAAGAAGCCTGTTGGTAGGAACCACAAGATGAACCGACTAAGGCAATAATGAAAAGAATTCCAATGTTGCGAAGTTTATTGAGGGGTAGCGAATATATCATCGTTCTAATATTTTATTGTTGAACATATTAAAAATAACTAGTTTTACCGTATTATTTTGTTAATTAATCACAACTTTTGTGCCAAACTATCTGTAATGAGTAAAAAATTAACCAAGAGAAGCGAGGATTATTCCAAATGGTACAATGAGCTGGTAGTAAAAGCTGATTTAGCCGAAAACTCTGGAGTACGTGGCTGTATGGTCATAAAGCCCTATGGTTTTGCCATATGGGAAAAAATGCAGGCAGAGCTAGATAAAATGTTTAAGGATACAGGGCATGAGAACGCTTATTTTCCTTTGTTTATACCTAAATCATACCTAAGTAGGGAGGCTAGCCATGTAGAAGGCTTTGCAAAAGAATGTGCTGTAGTTACACATTACCGACTCAAAAATGCCGAGGATGGTAGCGGAATTATCGTTGATCCTGACGCTAAGTTAGAGGAGGAACTGATTGTACGTCCTACATCGGAGACCATTATTTGGGATACCTATAGAAAGTGGATACAGTCTTATCGTGATTTGCCTTTGTTGATAAATCAATGGGCCAATGTAGTACGATGGGAAATGCGTACACGTCTTTTTTTAAGGACGACCGAGTTCCTGTGGCAAGAAGGCCATACGGCACATGCTACTGAGAAAGAGGCAATCGAAGAAGCCGAACAGATGATGAATGTGTATGCCGATTTTGCTGAGAACCATATGGCTATGCCTGTCATAAAAGGGATAAAGACAGAGAGCGAACGTTTTGCAGGTGCTGTAGAAACCTATTGTATAGAGGCCTTAATGCAAGATGGAAAAGCGCTACAAGCAGGTACTTCGCACTTTTTAGGTCAAAATTTCGCAAAGGCTTTTGATGTAAAATTCGCAACAAAGGAAGGTGGTAGGGAATATGTTTGGGCTACCTCTTGGGGGGTTTCCACTAGGCTAATGGGAGCTTTAGTAATGACACATAGTGATGATAACGGTTTGGTGCTTCCTCCAAAATTAGCGCCAATACAAGTGGTTATCATTCCTATTTACAAAGGTTTGGAGCAGTTAGATGTGATTTCTGAAAGGGTAAAGCCTTTAGTTGCTGAGCTAAAATCCAAAGGAATATCTGTAAAATACGATGATAGGGATACGTACAAACCAGGATTTAAATTTAACGCGTATGAGCTCAAAGGTGTTCCAGTACGTTTGGCTATTGGCCAGCGAGATATGGATAACGGAACTTATGAGGTCGCAAGACGGGATACCTTGGAAAAAACGACCGTTCCTATGGATGAGGTTGTAGCTAAGATAGAATTTCTAATGGAAGACATTCAGAAGAATATTTATCAAAAGGCTTTCGATTATAGAAAAGAACATATCACCTTGGTAGATACTTACGCGGAATTTAAGAAAGTCCTTGAAGAGAAAGGAGGATTTATTTCTGCTCACTGGGATGGGACAACCGAAACAGAGGACAGAATAAAGGAAGAGACCAAAGCCACGATTAGGTGCATACCTATTGATGCGGAAAAGGAAAACGGTGTGTGTATTATTAGTGGTAAACCTTCTCAAAAAAGGGTGCTATTCGCAAAGGCATATTAAAAGATTAAAAAAATAATATCTTGGGGTTGCGATAGTAAAAAATAATTGTATTTTTGCATCCGCAATTGCGCAAAGATATGGTCCGTTCGTCTAGGGGTTAGGACGCCA
>CAZMUV010000119.1:0-8992 GCA_964569345.1 uncultured Maribacter sp.
TAATTACCCTTGTCTTTGTTTAAATCTAGGATTCTTTTTGTTGATTACGTACAACGTGCCTTTCCTGCGAACAATCTTGCAGTCCACACTTCTCTTTTTAACTGATGCTCTTACTTTCATCTTGTATCTTAATATCTATAAGTAATTCTTGCTTTTGTTAGGTCATAAGGGCTCATTTCTAACTTAACCTTATCTCCTGGCAACAACTTAATGTAATGCATTCTCATTTTACCAGATATATGCGCCGTTACCACGTGACCATTCTCTAACTCTACTCGAAACATTGCATTTGACAATGCCTCTATAATAGCCCCATCCTGTTCTATTGCTGCCTGTTTAGCCATAAATTATGCTACTTTTCTATTTTTACCAGTTTTCATCAAACCATCATAATGCCTATTCAATAGATATGAATTCACTTGTTGAACCGTATCTATCGCAACACCCACCATAATTAATAAAGATGTACCTCCATAAAATAAGGCCCATCCAGCTTGAACATTTAGCAAAGATACAACCACTGCCGGAAGTATAGCTAACAATGCTAAAAATACTGAACCCGGTAAGGTAATTAATGACATAATCTTATCTAGAAAATCACCTGTTTCTTTCCCTGGCCTAATACCCGGAATAAAACCACCGCTCCTTTTTAAATCATCAGCCATCTTATTCGTTGGAACCGTAATAGCTGTGTAAAAATATGTGAAGATTATAATAAGCACAGCAAATAAAATATTATATGCCCAACCGAATATATTGGAAAACTCTACCTGCATCCACTGCCCAAAAGGTGTGTCATCAAACGTGCTACCAATCAACCCAGGAACAAACATAATTGCCTGCGCAAATATGATAGGCATCACACCTGAAGCATTCAACTTTAACGGTATATACTGCCTAGAACCCATCACATTCTTCTCATAACCTCCAGAAGCAGTTCTTCTTGCATACTGCACCGGTATCTGACGCGTAGCCATAACCAATAAGATACACGCAAGTATAACTAAAAACCAAAGTATGACCTCAATAAGGATGAACATTAGCCCACCATTATTATCAGTAGTTCTGGAAATAAATTCCTGAACGAAGGACTGCGGCATCGTTGCAATAATACCTATCATAATTAATAATGAAATACCATTACCAATTCCTTTATCTGTAATCTTTTCACCCAACCACATCGCAAAAACACAACCGGTAACCAAAATGATAACCGCAGGAACCATAAAGTCAAGTCCTTTACCTAATAAAAAGGCAGTATCCCTAACACCAAATGCTTCAAGACCATACAAATAGGCTGGAGCTTGAACGATACAGATTGCAATAGTAAGCCATCTTGTAATTTGGTTAATGGTCTTACGACCACTTTCACCCTCTTTTTGTAATTTTTGAAGATACGGTATTGCAATTCCCATAAGCTGGACCACAATAGATGCAGATATATAAGGCATTATCCCTAAGGCGAAAATGGATGCATTTGCAAAAGCACCACCCGTAAACGCATTTAACAAACCAAAAATACCTTGGTCCGTGCTGTCTGCTAATCCACCTAATTGAGTGGTATCTATACCTGGAAGAACAATCTGGCAACCAAATCTATAAACCAGTAAAAGACCCAAAGTAATAAGTATCCTATTCCTTAGCTCCTCTATCTTCCAAATATTGGCTATTGTATCAATAAACTTCTTCATGCTCTATTTTATGCTTATAAACTTATTGCTTCACCACCAGCAGCCTCAATTGCAGCTTTTGCCGTAGCACTAAATTTATGTGCCGAAATTTTAAGGGAAGCTTTCAATTCTCCTCCACCTAAAATTTTAACTAACTCATTCTTACGTACTAGTCTGTTTTCAATCAATGTTTCCATTGTCACAACATCTTTAACGCCTTTATCGTCAACCAACCCTTGTAGAACCTCTACGTTGATACCTTGATATTCCTTACGATTGATATTCGTAAAACCAAACTTTGGAACACGACGTTGTAATGGCATCTGACCCCCTTCAAAACCAATCTTCTTAGAATAACCAGACCTTGATTTGGCACCCTTATGACCTCTAGCTGCAGTACCTCCCTTTCCGGAGCCCTGTCCTCTTCCTAAACGCTTACCGTCTCTATTTACTGAACCTTCCGCAGGCTGTAGATTACTTAAATTCATGAGTTCTTAATATTTACGATTCTTCTATAGAAACTAAATGTTGTACTTTATTTATCATTCCAAGGATATTCTTGGTATCGTCATGCTCTACGACTTGACCAATCCTTTTCAATCCAAGCGCCGCCAAAGTCCGTTTCTGGTTTTGTGGCTTCTTGATACTACTCTTAACCTGCTTAACTTTAATCTTTGCCATTTTTCAGTAATTAGTAATCAGTAATACGATATTAGCGCTTTTCCACTATGCAAATTCAATAGTTGACACCCTATCTGTAATAACCAATAGCCTATTTAATTATCCTTTAAAAACTTTTTCTAGGGAAACACCTCTTTGCTTAGCAACCGTGCCCGCATCCCTTAACTGTAATAAAGCATCGAATGTAGCTTTTACAACATTATGAGGGTTAGATGAACCTTGTGATTTTGATAAAACATCATGCACCCCAACAGCTTCCAATACAGCTCTTACTGCACCACCGGCGATAACGCCTGTTCCTTGGGAAGCAGGCTGAATGTAAACACGTGCTCCACCAAACTTACCTTTCTGCTCATGTGGCAAAGTACCTTTGGTTAATGGAATACGAATCAAATTCTTTTTTCCATCTTCTATCGCCTTAGCAATCGCCGTAGCAACTTCTTTAGACTTTCCAAGACCGTGACCTACAACACCATTCTCATCACCTACCACAACAATAGCTGAAAAACCGAAAGCTCTACCACCTTTTGTTACTTTGGTTACACGTTGTATCCCTACCAACCTATCTTTAAGATCTAAACCTCCTGGCTTAACGGTTTCTACGTTTTTGTATTTCTGAAACATACTGTTATATTAAAATTTAAGTCCAGCTTCCCTTGCCCCTTCAGCCAAAGATTTAACCCTTCCGTGATACAAATTTCCACCTCTATCAAATGCTACCTTATCCAAACCAGCCTTCAATGCTTTTTCGGCAATTGCTTTACCTACTATAGCAGCCATCTCGACTTTAGTTCCCTTGTCGGAAGCAATGCTCTTGTCCCGTGATGAAGCAGATGCTAATGTAACACCATTTACATCATCAATCAATTGTGCATAAATACCGGTATTGCTTCTAAAGACAGACAATCTTGGCTTTACTGCAGTTCCTGAAGAAACTTTTCGGATTCTTCTACGGATTCTATATTTTCTTTGTGTTTTTGATAATCCCATAATATTCTTATTAAGCCGACTTACCAGCTTTTCTTCTTAATATTTCACCAACAAACTTAACACCTTTTCCTTTGTAAGGCTCTGGTCTTCGGAAAGACCTTACTTTGGCAGCAACATGTCCAACCAACTGTTTGTCGTGCGACATTAGCTTCACAATCGGATTTTTTCCCTTTTCAGAAATTGTCTCAACTTTCACTTCTTGCGCAATGTTGAAAACAATATTGTGAGAAAACCCTAAAGCCAACTCCAATTTTTGCCCTTGATTGCTGGCACGGTAACCTACCCCTACCAACTCTAACTCCTTGGTCCATCCTTTAGACACACCTTCAACCATATTCAGAACCAACGAACGGTAAAGTCCGTGTTTTGCTTTATGCTCTTTAGAATCAGACGGTCTTGTTACCCAAGCCTGTCCATCCTCTACTTTAACAGAAACACCTGAAAACTCTTGACTCAACTCTCCTAACTTACCCTTTACGGTAATTATACTATCACTGATTTCTACTGTAACCCCCTCAGGAATTGCTATCGGATTATTTCCTATTCTAGACATCTTCTAACTCTTTAATCGATTAATAAACGTAGCATAAGACTTCACCGCCAACATTTTCAGCTTTTGCCTGCTTACTTGTCATAACACCATGAGATGTAGATACGATTGCAATACCCAAGCCATTAAGAACTCTTGGCAACTCCTCGCTTGGTGCGTACTTCCTAAGTCCTGGCTTACTTATACGTTGTATTTTCCTGATTACAGGCTCCTTCGTAATCTTATCGTACTTCAAGGCAATTTTAATACTACCTTGAACCTTATCAGCATCAAACTTGTAACTTAAAATATATCCTTGATCGAATAAAATTTTAGTCATCTCCTTTTTTAGATTGGATGCAGGAATTTCAACAACCCTGTGCCCCGCTCTACTTGCGTTCCTAACCCTAGTTAGATAATCTGCTATAGTATCTGTTACCATTTATATATAATTCGGTTACGGTTTTTAGTATTGTACTAAACCTGAAACCAGTTAACTTATTACTTAATTACCAGCTCGCTTTACGAACACCCGGTATCAAACCTTGATTTGCCATCTCCCTGAAAGTTACCCTAGAAATACCAAAAGTTCTCATGTAACCCTTAGGCCTACCAGTTATTTTACATCTATTGTGCATACGCACAGGAGAAGCATTTTTTGGTAATCTCTGTAGCCCTTCATAGTCTCCAGCTTCCTTTAAAGCCTTACGCTTTTCAGCATATTTAGCTACAGTTCTCTCCCTTTTTCTTTCACGGGCCTTCATTGATTCTTTAGCCATACTAATTCTTTTTAAAAGGTAAACCCATTTCTGTTAATAATGATTTTGCTTCCTTGTCCGTGTTAGCGGAAGTAACAAAAGTTATATCCATACCATTGATACGGTTAATTTTATCAATATTGATTTCAGGAAAAATGATCTGTTCCGTGACACCAAGATTATAATTCCCACGACCATCGAAACCTGTTGCTCGGATTCCTTGAAAATCGCGAACCCTAGGCAAAGCTGAAGTTACCAACCTGTCCAAAAACTCGTACATACGTTCTCCACGTAGCGTAACCTTAGCACCGATAGGCATTCCTTTTCTCAATTTGAAAGCAGCAACATCTTTTTTAGACATTGTAGCAATCGCCTTTTGACCAGTAATGATAGTCATCTCGTCTATAGCATGGTCGATAAGCTTCTTGTCAGCTACCGCAGCACCGACACCTCTACTGACAACTATTTTCTCTAACTTAGGAACCTCCATTACATTTTTGTAACCAAATTCCTCGGTAAGCGCTGCTAATATGCGCTCCCTATACTCTTTCTTTAATCTTGAAACGTAAGCCATAACTAAATTACTTCATTGGATTTCTTGGAAACTCTTACTTTCTTGCCATCTCTAACATCATATCCAACCCTAGTCGTTTCTCCTGACTTAGTATCGATAAGTGAAAGATTTGAGATATGCAGCATAGCTTCTTTTTTAACAATCCCACCTTGAGGGTTTTTTGCACTCGGTTTCTCATGTTTAGAAACCAAATTAACTCCCTCCACTATGGCCTTGTTCTTTTCAAGATTCACTACCATTACCTTACCCTCAGAACCCTTGTGATCCCCGGCAGTAACCCTAACTGTATCTCCTGTTTTTATTTTTAACTTCTTCATCTTCTGAAATCTATTATAGAACCTCTGGGGCTAATGATACAATTTTCATAAACTGCTTATCCCTAAGCTCTCTTGCGACAGGACCAAAAACCCTAGTACCTCGCATTTCACCAGTAGGATTCAATAGCACACACGCATTATCATCAAATCTGATATACGATCCGTCTGGTCTTCTCACTTCTTTCTTGGTACGCACCACAACTGCGGTAGAAACCGCACCCTTTTTGATACCTCCATTAGGCGTAGCATCCTTAACAGTTACTACAATCTTATCACCAATAGAAGCATATCTCCTTTTGGTACCACCTAGGACACGAATGGTTAAAACCTCTTTCGCTCCCGTATTATCCGCTACCTTTAATCTAGATTCTTGCTGTAACATAACTTATTTGGCTCTTTCTAAGATTTCTACTAACCTCCAACATTTGGTTTTACTCATGGGACGTGTCTCCATAATTTTAACCGTATCACCTTCTCTGCAGTCGTTCTTTTCGTCATGCGCGACGTATTTCTTCGTTTTTAAAACGAATTTACCGTACATAGGGTGCTTTACACGCTTTACCTCGGCAACAACAATGGACTTCTCCATTTTGTTACTAGTTACAACCCCAACTCTTTCCTTTCTTAAATTTCTCTTTTCTTCCATAAAGCAGAACCAGTTATTGGTTTTCCCTATTTGTTAATTCCGTAGCCAATCTAGCAACAGTTCTTCTTACTTTCCTAATCTGAAGAGGATTCTCCAAAGGCGTTACAAAATGTGCCATTTTTAAATCCGCATGCTGTTTCTTATACTCGATGAGTTTCTCCGTAAGTCCTTCAACAGACAATTCTTTAACTTCTTGTTTTTTCATAACTCCTTACGATTAATTATCAAGTGAATAATCCCTTGCAACAATAAACTTTGTTTTTACGGGAAGTTTCTGAGCTGCCAATCTAAGTGCCTCCTTTGCTATATCCATGGATACACCACCGACTTCAAACATTACTCTTCCTGGCTTTACTACGGCAACAAAATACTCAGGAGCACCTTTACCTTTACCCATACGTACCTCTAAAGGCTTTTTGGTAATAGGCTTGTCTGGAAAAATCTTTATCCATAACTGACCCTCTCTCTTCATATATCTAGTTGCAGCAATACGGGCGGCTTCAATTTGTCGTGAGGTTAAAAACGCTGCATCACCAACAGACTTTATACCGAACATACCATTTGATAGCTGATGACCTCTTCCAGTATTACCCTTCATACGGCCCTTCTGCATTTTACGAAACTTCGTTCTTTTCGGTTGTAACATTTCTCTACTTCTTTATAATTACTTTCTACGACGTGGCTTTCTTCCACCATCCTGATTACCTGACCCCTTAGATTGCCCTTTCTGCATACCTACTAAAGGAGACAACTCTCTTTTGCCATAGACATCACCTTTCATAATCCATACCTTGATACCCAACTTACCGTAAGTTGTTTGAGCTTCATGCAATGCATAATCGATATCCGCTCTAAAAGTGGATAAAGGAATACGACCATCTTTATAAGACTCTGAACGTGCCATTTCCGCACCATTCAATCTACCAGATATTTGCACTTTAATACCCTCAGCATTCATTCTCATGGCTGCGGTTATAGACATTTTTATAGCTCTTCTAAAGGAGATTCTACTTTCAATTTGCCGCGCTATACTTGCAGCAACCAAATTAGCATCTACCTCAGGTCGCTTAATCTCATATATATTAATCTGTACCTCTTTACCGGTAATTTTCTTAAGCTCCTCCTTAAGTTTATCTACTTCCTGACCTCCTTTACCAATAATGATACCTGGCCTTGCCGTAGTAACCGTTACGGTTATCAACTTTAAAGTACGCTCTATAATTATCCTAGATACACTAGCCTTTGAAAGCCTAGCATGAATATATTTTCTAATCTTACTATCCTCGGCAAGCTTATCACCGTAATCATTTCCACCATACCAGTTAGATTCCCAACCTCTGATGATTCCAAGACGATTTCCTATTGGATTTGTTTTCTGTCCCATTCTAGCTTGCTATATTATTGTTAGACCCCAACACTAAAGTAACATGGTTGGAACGTTTTCTAATTCTGTGTGCTCTTCCTTGAGGGGCTGGCCTAAGTCTCTTTAACATAGTACCGCCGTCTACCCTAATCTCTGCAACAACCAACTCAGCATCTTCCACATTGGAATCCTCATTTTTTGCTTGCCAATTAGCAAGGGCAGATAATAATAGTTTTTCAAGCTTTCTTGAAGCCTCCTTACTATTGAAACGTAGTATAGCCAAAGCCTTTTCTACCTTCTCACCACGAATTAAATCCGCAACAAGTCTCATCTTTCTAGGGGAAGTTGGACAATTGTTCAACTTTGCAAAAGCAACCTTCTTCTTTTCCGCCTTAATTCTTTCGGCCATTTGTTTTTTACGAACTCCCATAGCTTACTTTTTACCTTTATTTTTCGCACCTGCGTGACCTCTAAAAGATCTAGTAGGTGAAAATTCTCCCAGTTTGTGACCAACCATATTCTCAGTTACAAAAACCGGAACAAATTGTCTTCCATTGTGAACCGCTATCGTCATCCCAACAAAGTCGGGAGTTATCATTGAAGCTCTTGACCATGTCTTTATAACAGACTTCTTACCTGAAGATGCGCTCTGTTGGATTTTTTTCTCCAAGCTATAGTGAACGTAAGGTCCTTTTTTTAGTGAACGTGCCATTTCTTTCTAGTTTTATTTCTTTCTACGTTCTATTATATACTTATTTGTGCTTTTTGTTTTAGAACGAGTTCTAAAACCTTTGGCAGGAATACCATTCCTAGATCTTGGATGACCACCTGAAGCTCTTCCTTCACCACCACCCATCGGGTGATCGACAGGGTTCATTGCAACTGGTCTTGTTCTAGGTCTTCTTCCTAACCATCTGCTTCTACCAGCCTTACCGGATACCAGTAATTGATGATCAGAATTGGATATAGCTCCTATTGTCGCCATACATCCTGAAAGAATCAATCTTGTTTCCCCTGAAGGCATTTTAACGGTAACAAATTTACCATCCTTAGCCATCAACTGGGCAAAAGTACCAGCACTACGTGCCATAACAGCACCTTGTCCAGGACGTAACTCAATACAGGAAATGATAGTACCCAACGGAATCTCGGTTAAAGGCATAGCGTTACCAATTTCTGGAGCCGCATTTACCCCGGACAACAACTCCTGCCCTACCTGAAGCCCATTTTGAGCAATAACATATCGTTTTTCCCCATCAGCATATGTCAATAAAGCCACAAAAGCTGTTCTATTAGGATCGTATTCTATAGATGTCACCGTAGACGCTACGTCACGCCTATCTCTTTTGAAATCGATTACACGATATCTTCTTTTATGACCACCACCTTTTTGGCGTATGGTCATTTTTCCTTGACTGTTTCTACCTCCGGACTTTTTTAACGGAGCGAGCAAGCTCTTCTCCG
>CAZMUV010000120.1:0-8632 GCA_964569345.1 uncultured Maribacter sp.
TAATTTGTAGCTTTTCATCCTTATCCGGAATCAAATCCACAATAAACTGTAAGTATCGTTTCGCCACGTTTCTATGGCCAAGATCACCGATTACTTTAATGGCCATAGAAGCATCCCTTATCCAACAAAAGCGATAATCCCAGTTACGTACTTCGCCAATAGTTTCGGGTAAGGATGTAGTGGCCGCGGCCAATACAGCACCTGTCTTATCGTAACTTAGTAGCTTAAGGGTGATGGCGCTTCTACTTATTTGCGTATTATATTTTTTGTAGTTAGGTGTTTTGTTACTCCAATTAAGCCAATACACCTTAGTACGTTCCAACTCGGTATATATTTTACGTACAGAGGGTTGAAATAACTTTTCGTTATAGCCCATTAAAAAGTAACCATCCTTTTCTAATGCTATCTCCCTACCTTCCATAACAGCATTCTTGTTAAAAGAGGTATATAGAAAGCAGGTGTCGAACTTTTCGCCATGTGTAAGGCTAACAATAAAATTCTTTTTCACATAGGTATCTGTTTTACCCAAGGCATATTCCAATCGTGGATTATAATGCACTTTAAAAACCGGTTTTCCTGAAATATGCTTAAAAAAACGAACTAGTTCTGGAGGTGAATTATACCCATCTTCTTTGCGATACCTAGGCATAAAATCTCGTATTTCAAAAATGTCATCACCAGCTGTAAAGCGTGTAATTAAAATTGCGGTATGTTTTTTATAGCGCTGTGTGATGGTGTAGGAGTCATCAACCTGAATCTCAAAGCTCCCTCCTATTTCATCATCCAACAATTTTGCAAAAACCGAGGAAGAATCAAACTCTGGCAAACAACACCAATCTATAGAACCCGTTTTAGACACTAAGGCCGCACTTCTACAATTTCCTATAATTCCGTAATCTAAATTATCCATGTATTTTTTCTATTTCGTATCGGGGTTGGAATTCCATTATTAGTAGTCATTTTACTACATCAATTAAGCTGTCATTAAAAAACAGTAGTCAAAATGCGGTTTCAGTAAAAATCTTGATTCATACAGTCTTTCAATTGCTATTGCCCTTCTTTTTCCCGAAATTGAGAGAAATTAAGTTTAAAACAAAACAAAATCCGCTATTTATGGCTAAAACTATCATAATCTCAAATAGACTACCCGTACAATTGCAAATTAGCAATGGAGACATTACCGCGATACCAAGTGTGGGTGGTTTGGCAACGGGAATGAAATCTGTTCACTCGGGCGGTGATAGCCTTTGGATTGGATGGAGCGGACTCACAGATGAGGAAATTCCAGAGGAATTAGCGCCAAAAATTGATAAAGCTTTAGCGGAGCATGGTTCCTCTAAAGTAAGATTAACAAAAGACGAAGTAAACGGATTTTATTTTGGATTTAGCAACAGAACCATTTGGCCGTTGTTCCACTACTTTTTGGAATACTCGGAATTTGAGCTCTCCTATTGGGAAACCTATAAAGCGGTAAACCAAAAATTTGCAGATGCCATCTTAGAAAAGGCAAGTGAAAATGACACCATTTGGGTGCACGATTATCAATTAATGCTTGTGCCGCAAATGGTGCGCGAGAAACGCCCTAATATTTCTATCGGTTTCTTTTTACACATACCTTTCCCATCTTATGAAATATTTAGAACCTTACCCTGGCGTAAAGAAATATTGCAAGGACTGCTTGGTTCAGACCTTATAGGATTTCATACGTACGACTATGAACGCCACTTCTTAAGTTCCGTTAGAAGATTATTGGGTTTAGAGGTTAGTTTTAATGATATCTATCTGGAGGATAGAGTTATTAAGGTGGATTCCTTCCCTATGGGCATAGATTACAAAAAATTCAGCGAGGCGGCAAAAGAGCATTCCCAACGCAACGAATCCGAGAAATCAGAATTACAGAAACGACTGGATACGCACAAAAAATCCGCTCCTGATGCAAAGTTCTTTTTATCCATAGATCGATTGGACTATTCCAAAGGGATTGCGAAACGCTTAAATGCTTATGAGTACTTTTTGAATAAGTATCCAGAATATAAGGAAAAGGTACGTTTGATTATCCTAGCGGTGCCCTCCCGATCCAACGTACCTCAATACAAACTACTTAAAAAAGAAATTGATGAATTGGTAGGTCGGATAAATGGAGAATTGTCTACGGTTAGCTGGACGCCCATTTGGTATTTTTACAGATCAATGCCTTTTGAAAATCTAATAGATCTCTATACGTCCTGTGATATTGCTTGGTTAACACCCATACGAGATGGAATGAATTTAGTGGCTAAGGAATACATTGCAACCCGAACGGATAAAACAGGCGTGCTTATCTTGAGTGAAATGGCCGGTTCTGCCAACGAAATGAATGAATCCTTACTTATTAACCCTAATAATTTTGAGCAAATAGCAGATACATTGTTCCAAGCCATTAATATGCCTAAAGAAGAACAGCAGGAACGTAACGGCATATTACAAAAACGATTAGAGCGCTATAACGTAGAGAAATGGGCGAACGACTTTATGACTTCTTTGGTCAACCAAAAAGAAAAAGAGAACGTGTACGTGTCCCGTAGGTTATCTGTTGACCTTATGAATACGGTAATGCAAGACTATATAAAAGCAAAAAGACGGCTGGTATTCTTGGACTATGATGGTACGCTAGCAGGCTTTCATAACGACCCTCAAAAAGCGAGTCCGGATGAGGCATTGTACCAATTACTAGATGATATATCATCCCAACCAAATACAGACATGTACCTCATAAGCGGCAGAGATAAGGAAACCTTTACTAAATGGTTCCTTCCAAAGAAGTATAATATGATTGTGGAACATGGGGTATGGCTTTCCCAAGGTGGGGAAGATTTTCACATGTTGGAAAATGTCAAAAAAGATTGGATGGCTAAAATACTACCTGTCTTGGAGTCTTTTGTAGATCGCACGCCCGGTAGTTTTATTGAGGAAAAAAACTATTCCATGGCATGGCATTACCGAAATACTGATCCAGATTTTGGTCAGAAACGGGCTGTAGAACTCAATACGGTATTAACAAGTTTAATAGCCAATGATGACTTAAGTGTCTTAAACGGGAACAAGGTTATGGAAATAAAGAGCAGCAACGTAAATAAAGGCAGAGCTGCCATGCGGGTGTATGCAGAACAAGACTATGATTTTGTGTTTGCTATAGGTGATGATTGGACAGACGAATTCATGTTCCAAGAATTACCAAACGATTCCGTCACCGTAAAAGTAGGTCGACAAAAAACACAGGCTAAGTATTTTGTAGATAATACCAAAAACGTGCGAGATATTCTAGCACGCTTTGCGGAGAAACGTTAGCATACTGTCACTTAGCACATATACATATTGAATTATGAGATATTTTCCTTTTTGGATTGGATTACTTGTTTTCTCTCTACATGCTGTTTCACAACAGTCTACAGAGATTTATTTAATGGATGTAATAAAGAAAACCGATTCCATTCGTCTTTCTACACCGTTGAATATTTCTAATAATGAAGGGTATGATAATCAACCCTCATTTTTAAACAACGACACTATTCTATTTGCGTCCACTAGAAACAATCAAACGGATATTGCGCTCTACAACATAAGCAAGGGTACCAAATCTTGGATTTCTAATACTGCACAAGGAAGCGAATACTCTCCCTTAAAAATTCCTGGAAAAGAAGCAGTATCCGCTATTCGTTTAGATTCGAATGGTTTGCAGCGGCTGTATCAGTATGATTTACGAACTGGGGTGTCCGAAGAACTAATTAAAGATTTAAAAGTAGGCTATCATGTATGGTACAATGACCATATGTTAGTCTGTACCGTGCTTATAGAAAACCGGATGGATTTGGTGGTAGCGAATTTAAAAGATGGAACAAATTATACCGTACAAAAAAATGTTGGTCGATCTCTGCATATCATTCCTAATACCGATTTGATAAGTTTTATCAGTAAAGAGGACGAAACCACAGAAATAAAGTCTTTAAACCCAATAACCAAAACAACAGAAAAAATTAATTTTATTTGGAACGGTAGGGAGGATATCACATGGCTATCACAGCAAACAATACTAGCCACTACCGAAAAAGCAATCGTACAAGTCGCAGCAGATTCCACAGGTATTTGGGATTTATTTCACCAATTTAAACCACTAGAGATGTACAACATGTCACGTATAGCCCTAAGTCCTGATGGTAAAAAACTAGTGTTGGTGGCAGAGCCTAGTCCTTATGAAATTGTACAAAAACAAGTAGAAAGCTTTAATGCAAGAGATTTAGATGCTTTCGTCAACTGCTATACGAATACTGTTCTGGTTACCAATTACCCCTCGGACACCATTTCCGTGGGCAGACAACAAATGAAAGAAGGCTATAAGAAGTTTTATGAAAGAATGCCTAATGTAGAAGTGAAGGTTTCAAACAGAATCACTATTGGAGCTACGGTCATAGACCAAGAAGTAGTTACTATTAATGACAAACAAAATCTACAAGTAGCGGTATATGAGGTAGACGGACTCATTACAAGTATGCGCTTTATTAAAGACAAAAAAGTAGATATAGATCCTGAGATTATCGTGCAAAAACAATTGGATGCTTATAATGCTAGAGATATAGACCGTTTTTTAGCTACCTACGCTAGTGATATTACCCTTCATAATTTTCCTAATACCCTTATAACAGATGGCGTAGACGCTATGCGAAAAGGATACGGTAGGTACTTCGAGAGCACAGCAGACCTCCATGCTGAAATAAAGAATAGAATCGTAATTGGAAACATAGTGATTGATGAAGAAGAAGTTACCGCTAATGGTTATATATCAAATGCGGTTGCCATTTACGAAATTGAAAACGGAAAGATTTCCAAGGTTACATTTGTGAGATAGCTTCAGAATTGAAACAAAAGCCATACATACTTCCAATTATTATCCTTTCGCAATTTGCGTGTACCTCACCATGGTTTGCCGGGAATACAATTATTGATGAACTCATTTCCAAAACAGGTCTTGGATTAGAACTTGTAGGGTATGTAATTTCATCTGTACAATTTGGTTTTATAACAGGAACACTTGTTTTTGCACTATTAATGCTGGCCGATCGCTTCTCCCCTTCTAAAGTATTTCTAATCTGTGCGCTTCTAGCGGCATTGTGTAACCTGTATCTCTTATCTGACGTTATAACTACTTGGGGCTTGTTGCTCGCGCGATTCGGTACAGGATTTTTCCTAGCTGGCATTTATCCTGTAGGTATGAAAATTGCAGCGGACTATTACGAAAAAGGCCTTGGAAAAGCTTTGGGATTTCTGGTAGGTGCGCTTGTGCTAGGTACGGCCTTCCCTTTTGTATTAAAGGGAACAAATTTGAACGAAAATCCAAATATTATTATTGGTTTCACTTCCATACTAACATCGCTGGGAGGGGCTTTTCTATTCTTTTTAGTACCCAATGGGCCCTTCAGAAAAAAGAACTCTCAATTAAGGCTTACAGCCGGTTTTGGACTATTCAGAATAACTAATTTTAGAAAGGCTGCGTTTGGATATTTTGGTCACATGTGGGAACTCTATGCCTTTTGGGCTTTTACGCCTTTCGCAATTCAGAGCTATAACAGCCTATCGGGCACAGCGATTTCCGTTCCGTTATGGACAGGAATCGTAATTACCCTAGGCGCTATTTCCTGCGCCCTTGGTGGATTACTTTCACAACGGTACGGCAGTAAGAGCGTAGCGTTTACAGCCCTTTTAGTTTCAGGGATTTGCTGTCTTACTTCTCCTCTTTTTTTTCAATCCAATGCTTTATTCTTTTTAAGCGGATGGTGTTTGTGGGGTATGGCGGTAACGGCGGATTCACCCCAATTTTCGAACCTTGTAGCAACAGCGGCACCATCCCAATTAAAAGGAACAGGGCTAACCTTGGTGAACTGTATCGGTTTTGCCATTACGATTGGGAGTATTCAGTTATTGGCTAAATTTAGTCAGGCGATATTACCGGAATATACCTTCCTTGTTTTGGCGCTAGGTCCACTATTCGGATTATGGCAGTTATCCGGTCATAAAAACGATTAATTTTAATACATTGTACTATCAAATAAAAAAGAAGATGAAAAAAATACTTTTAGTCGTTTTATTAATTTCAGTCCTTCCCATGACTGGGCAAACTGACCAACGCATTTATGATATTATCGACGCGGTCTCTTCGGAACGCATAGAAAATGATATTACCAAATTAGCCAATTTTGGAACTAGACATACACTTAGCGACACGGTGTCCCAAACCCGAGGTATAGGTGCAGCAAGGCGATGGATAAAATCTGAATTTGAAAAGACATCTGCAGCCTGTAATAACTGCCTTGATGTTATGTATCAGAAAGATTTAGTCAAAAAAGGAGCGAACGCACGTATCGTAAAAGACGTGGAAGTCGTGAATGTATTGGCGATTCAGCGGGGCAGTACATACCCTAATCGCTTTATCATTATGAGTGGGGATATTGATTCTCGTGTGAGCGACCCTACGAATTATACAGACGATTCACCTGGTGCAAACGACAATGCTAGCGGAATGGCGGGAGCGATAGAAGCCGCGCGAGTTTTATCCAAATATAAATTTGAGAACAGTATTATATACATGGGACTTTCCGGAGAAGAGCAAGGTCTTTTTGGTGGTGGTGGTATTGCTGCTTATGCCAAAGAACAAGGCTGGGAAATCATTGGGATATTTAATAATGATATGATTGGAAATATAACCGGGGTTGACGGCATTACCAGCAGCACTGATTTTAGGATTTTCTCCGAACCCGTACCTCCAACGGAAACTGAAAAAGAACGTAATGCCAGACGCTTTTACGGTGGTGAAGTGGATGGTATATCTCGGCAATTGGCGAGATACGTGCACAAAACGACCAAAACCTATATGCCGGACATGAATCCCATGATGATTTACCGTTTGGACCGCTTTGGGCGTGGTGGACACCATAGACCTTTTAACGATGCCGGCTTTGCAGGTATCCGTATTATGGAAGCACACGAGAACTACACCCAACAACACCAAGATATTCGGATGGAAGATGGTATTGCCTATGGCGATGTTCTAGCGCATGTGAATTTTGATTATGCTGCTAAATTAACAGCCGTCAATGCTATTAATATGGCATCCTTGGCATGGGCACCACCAGCGCCCAAAAAAGTAGAGATTGGTGGTATCGTGGAACCGTCCGCCAAATTCAAGTGGAGTAAAGTAGATGGTGCAACTGGCTATAAAATCTATTGGCGAGACACCACCTCCCCAACGTGGGACAATAGCAGATATGTAGGCGATGTGACCGAGTTTACCTTAAAAGGAATTGTCATAGATAACTATTTCTTTGGAGTTTCTGCTGTTGGAGCAGATGGATTTGAGAGTCAAGTAGTATTTCCAAACGCCGTATTTAGATAACATAATTTTAAAATACACATGAAAAAAAAAGTATCCCCCTTTTCTAGCTCATTTTACTTCTTATTTACCATTTTAATTTTAGTAAGCTGCGAGGGTTCCGATGCCCTTGAAATAGAGACGCCAGTCCTCTTAAACGCAGAAGAATATGTTGATTTTGAAGCTGGTAACATTCCGCTTATCTTAAGTGTACCCCATGGAGGCGAACTGAAACCAAGCGAAATTACAAATCGCACCTGTAACGATGCCGTGAGTGTCATGGACGAATTTACTATAGAATTGTCCCAAGCTATTATGGCAGAGTTTGCCAAGGTCGGGCAGAAGCCCTATTTCATTGTAAATAAGATGCATCGCTCCAAGATGGATGCCAATAGAAACAGGATAGACGCTACGTGTGGCGATACCAATGCCCAAGCCGTTTGGGACCTATTTCATGGTCAGATTGAAGCTAGTAGAACTGAAGTAAAAGCCAAATTCCAAAAAGGCTTGTTTATCGACCTTCATGGACATGGTAATCCAAAACAACGGGTTGAACTGGGATACCTCATATTTGAAGACGAACTCGCCCTATCGAATGAAACCCTTAACAGTCCTGCACTCTTGGAAGTAAGTTCCATTCAAAATTTGGCGAGGAATAATCTCTCAGGAGTAGTACACACAGAACTTCTAAAAGGCGACAATGCCTTTGGTAGCCTGCTGGATCAAGCTGGCTTTGAGGCCGTTCCATCTAGCGCAGATCCAGTTCCACTTGCTCCAGATAATTATTTTAGCGGAGGCTATAATACCGCGAATTATAGTTCTTACAAAGGTGGAAGCATAGATGGCATACAAGTGGAGTGCAATCGTGCAGGACTTAGGGATACCGCAGCCAATAGACAGGCTTTTGCTGTAGGTTTCGTAAGTGCAGTAACAGCATATTTGGAGACACACTATTTCAATGAAATTCCGGTACAAGAATAATTATCTATCTTTTATGGGTAAGAAATCTACGCACTCAAGTATTGGATAACCGAAAATACGAATACATCTGTTTCTAGAAATAGCTGTATTTTTAAAGTTGAATAAGTTGAAAACTAGTATAATATAATGATATCGCAAATGAATAAATCCAAAGCGCTAGCGTTGCTAACAATCCTATGCTTAACTGGCACCCTACAAGCCCAGTTACAACAAGGAAAAAGAGCGTTTACAGAACAAGACACCCTTAGGGGT
>CAZMUV010000121.1:0-8573 GCA_964569345.1 uncultured Maribacter sp.
GAACGTCCTGCAGTACAACTTTGCTCAGAGTAATAATCAGTAAAAATCATGCCTTCATTTGCCACACGATCAATATTTGGTGTTCTGTAACCAACGATGCCCATGGTATACGCACTTATATTAGATTGGCCAATGTCATCTCCCCAAATTACGAGAATATTGGGCTTTTTTTCTTTCTGAGCTTGGGTAACTCCAAACGCAGAAATTAATAATACCGTAAAAATCAGTTTTTTCATGCTCTTCTTTTTGTAATTAATGATTGAAATATTTTTGGGAGACCTTTTTGTGAAAGTACTTAAAAAATGTTAAAAACGCTAAAGCCTTTTACTTATTCCATAATTGATGGACCAAGAACTATATTCTTGTTTAAAATCATAATTTACAGAACTGCAAAGTGCTCAAGTCTTAACAAACTCAAGCTCCTATTCTGCGCTCGTCCTTAAAATGAACAAATTTTTATTTTTCTCAGATTCTATACCCGGCCCTAGCAAAAAATCTCTAGGAATTAGCAAATTCATACCCTACCAGTGTCCCGTGGCCAGAGCTTTCTCTTGGTTTAGTTCTTCTCTGTTAATATTCATATTTTGGACGGTACCATATTGGTCAGGCTTTCGGCAGTAAGTCTATGCTAGGAGCTCCAACAGATACCTCAATCACTAATACAGTGATTTTTGTACGTAGGCTAAAGCAATAAATTATCTTCGGTGATGGTATTAGTTTTAATTACTTTGGAAACAACAAAACTAGGTGTGGTTAAATTTCCCAATCTAGATTAAACGAAGTATTTCTATAATAGACTTTTTAACCACTACCTAGTTGTAACAATTGCTATTTAAATATAATTTCTCTAGCCTAATAGATACCTGCAACGCCAATAAAGGGATCATTAGTTAATCTTCCGAAGAATTTATCCAACGTAAATAGAATCTGTGTGCCAATGCCAAAACAACAGTACCCACAAATAACCCAATAATTCCGTGGAGTAATACCCCCCCAATGGCTCCTATAAAGATAATTATGGTAGGTGTTTGTAGTCCTTTAGACAATAATATGGGTTTTAAGAAATTATCCAATAGGGATACTATTAAAATATACACTGCAAATATGATGGCATGTGTTGTATTATCTGTCGTTGAAAATACCAAAGCAATAGCAGGAATTACTACTAGGGTCACTGGTAATTGAACGATAGCAGCAACCAGAACAAGCATTGTAAAAAGTCCAGCAGCTGGTATGCCAATTAATTTAAAACCTATAAAACTTAATAAAGCCTGGATAATGGCTACTAGTAAAATTCCTTTTACGACACTTCTTATGGTATTTCGAGACATAATAACGATGTCTTCTCCCTCTTCTCCAACGAGTTTAGTCGCAAATTTCACGGAAGTATTATGACCTCCCTCTGCATTATTCATAAAGACAATCGCTATAATTAAAGAAAAGATAAAACCTATCAATGAACCCATAAGCCCTAAAAAACTACTAAAGATTCCTTTTCCTTTTTCTAAAATAAATTCTTTGTTCGTAAGTGCATACTGTTTTACATCTTTAGAAGCATTTTCCCAATTTGAATATATTTTTTCTCCCATTGGCCAATCCTTTACTTTTTCTGTAGGAGCAGCAATCTGTAGGGTGCCCTCTTTTAATTGTTGTAAGGTCGTTGTTGTACTCTCTAATACAGAACTAAAAATAAAGTAGGTAGGAAAGGCTAATAATGAAACAGTAATTAAGGTGAAAATTATCGTAACTATTTTTTTTCGTTTCGCACCTGCTTTAGTTATCAATTTTTGATAAAACGGATAGATAGCAACAGCTAGAATAATTGCCCAAGCTAATGCGCCTATAAATGGTTTAACAATAAATGATGCCCATAAAATTAGTCCTACTATAACAACAAGTCTAATAAATGATGTGATTGTGATTTTACTTTTCATTGGTTTTGATATTTATGGTTAGTTTTGATATTCCCATCCGCCTCCTAAGGCTAAATATAGTTTAACGATAGATTGTAGGCGTAATTTATAACTTTCAGATGCATTTAACTGTGCACTAAATAATGAGGTTTGTAAGTTAATAAATTCTAAAAAAGAAGTTACACCTTCATTATAACGCACCCAAGATAAATTTAAAGCCTCTTGAGAGAGTTCTAATTGTTCTTCTCTAATTGTGAATTCTTTTTGGTAGGTATCTATTGCAATTAAAGCATCTTCAACTTCTTGAAAGGCTAATAAATAGGCTTGTTCATATTCAAAAACAAGTTGATTAAAGCGTTCTTCTTCTACTTGAATTGAATTCTTAATACGCCTATTATTAAAAATAGGCCCCACGAGATTGGCTGCCAATCTACTAAAAAACAGGCTAGGATCCGTAATTTGAGATCCCACGTCTAATGACAATGTAAAATTTGGATAAAGTAGTGCTTCGGTAGCTCCAATAACTGCTAATTGGGCTTTTAGCTTTCTTTCTGAAATTAATATCGAAGGTCTTCGCTGTAATAAACTAATAGGAACGCCAGTTGGTAATTCCGAAGTAAATAGTTGCTCTTGCAATGTTAATCCTCTTGAAATTGATTTTGGTGTTGATCCTAAAACGGTACTTAATGCGTTCTCTAGTTGCCCTCTTGAACGGAATAGTGCTTGTAAGGTAACTTCGGCATCTTTTAGGCTAATCGTTACTTGATTGACGTCTACTTTAGATATGAAACCGCCATTATATCTCGCTGCAATGATATCTTTAAATTCGGTTAACGATTTGATTGTATTTTCGGCAATGATCACCTTGTTATCTACATCTCTCAAGGTAAAATAAATGGTGGCTATTTGTGAAACCAACGTAGCTTGAACCTGGTTGCGTGCCATTTCTGTTGCCAAATACCCTTGCAATGCGGCTTCGTTTTGATTTTTAATCCGTCCCCATACATCTAAGGTATAGGAAACATTTGCGGCTGCAGTAATATTTTGAGTATTTGTAGGGGCTAGCGAGTTTTGGCTAATGTCTCCTCCCACGCTATAATTTACACTAGGGTATAATTGTGCTCTTGCGATTTCTAATTGAAGCTGCGATTGTTTTATTAAACTGACCGTATTTTTTAAAGTAAGGTTATTAGTGAGTCCTTCTTCTACTAAAGAAACTAACGTCGTATCATTAAAAATTTTCCACCAAGATAGATTCCCAAAATTTGTACTATCACTGGTACTATTATTTCTGTAATTTGAGACTTCCTCTATTTGTGGCGCTACAAAGTCTTTTTGAATTTGACAGGAGGAAAGCCCTATAAAAAGAGAGGTAATCAAACCATATTTTACATATTTTTTATTCATTCAATAGTTTTGGATTATTAAATGTATTTGCAATTTTAAAAGCTATAATAACATAAAGAATGGCTAGCCCTATTTGTATCAAACGTTCCCAGATTGTATTGCCTGCCTCATCTGTAGAGGTAGCTACCGTACCCATTACCACAAAAAAAGTATTAAAGCTAAGTTTAAAGATGGGCGCAATTTTTTTACCTGAATATAAATTCATCACAAAATAAAAAGCGATACTTATAACTAAGAATATATATAACACATAACTAGGCGCAATGACTAAAATATTATACGCTAAAACGCCTATTAGGCCTCCAAGAAGATTTGCAAATAATAGCGCCCCTCCTTTTTTAGATTGATACATAAAAGGATCAAAACTTAATAGTACAGCAAATACTAATGTTAGTAAGGCGATATTGGAATTGAATAAATAGAATAAAAAAACGATAGGAAATACGACCAATAAACCATTAAAAGCCAGCTTATCTAAATTAATGTTTTTGTAGGCCGTTGGCTTCTTCTTTTCTATAATAATATCTTCTTGCGTTGTTAAAGGGAAAATGAAAAAGGCAACGCGAATAACGACTAGAGCAATAATTAAATTAAGAAGGAGTGCTGTTAATACTAAGCTTCCCAACATATTAGCTTTCAAACTTATAAATGGTATTAATACAGCCAGTATTAAAAACAGTAGTCGTATGGGTTCTGGTATTTTTATAAATCGGAATGACCAGTAAATAACCAATCCCAAAATGGGCAGTAAAACTAATGGGAAGTCAATTAAATATTGACCAACGATGACACCAAAATAGCCTAAAATAGAAAGTCCTAAAACAATACCTATTTCGGTTTTTAAACCTAGAGGTTTTTTATTGGGTTCTAAAAACATCAATGCAAAAATGGCGGTTATATGCGGCACTAAATAGCCTAATGATGTGGAAACAACAAGCGCCAAGGTTACTCCAAACACACAGCGCAATATAGGTATGTCGGATTTTAAGCCCCAGTAAAATTTGGTTACTTTATCTAACATAGGATAACTTAGATATTACATATATGCGTGTACTTGCCAAAAAGTTAAGCAACCAATTATCTCCTGTATAAACTACTATTTCCGCTTGACTTCCTTGACGTAGTTTTTCCTTAATTTCTGGATCTTCTATTTCAATAATAACTGGAAAACGCTGTGGATCTCTAAGCCAACCCTGTGAGGTGCTAATTCTAGGGAGACCTCCGGCATTAGTTCTGTCTGTACTTACGCCGTATGAAATGCTTTTTATTTTTCCTTTATATATTTCTCCTGGGTCAATATCAAAAATCAAATCAACGTCGTTGTTAATTTCTATATTGGATATATTATTTTCCTTTAAATTGGCCTGAATCCAAATCGTATTGTTAGAAATTAAAGTCACCATAGCCCTTCCAGCACCTGCAAAATATCCAACCTCTACATTAAAACTTTCAATAACGCCGTCTGAAGGCGCCACAATAGCAGTTTGTGCCAAGTCCCATGCTGCTTTTTCTAATTGGCTTACGGCTGCTTTCGTGTTTGGGTTATTCGCATCTGTTGGCCCTAATGCTGCCAGTTGTTTTTCTACACCTGCTTCTGAAGATGTTAGTTGCTCAATAGCATTTAAATAGGACGCTTCAGAACGGTCTTTATCTGCTTCTGATAGTGCGCCCTCGTTTTGAGCAATCACTCTTTGGGTACGTTCCCAATTTTTAGTGGCCCGATCTAAATTCACTTTCGCTTTGCTTACTCTTGCTGTAGCTGCTTTTATGGATGAAATTCCTGAACTAATGGATTGTGAAACCTTTTCTAGATTGGTTTCAGCAATAGCAACGGCAATTTCGTAGGGTGTTCTGTCAATCATAAACAAGGTATCTCCTTTTTTAACTTCGGAATGCAAACCTACATTTACCTTTGTAATATAGCCATTAACCATAGGGGCTACAGGAAGCACTAAGCCTTTTACTCTGGCTTGGTCTGTGTTAGGGGTAATTCTATCAGAAGCGATATACCAAACAAAAATTAAAAATGTAAGAATCAGCGTTATAAAACTCAACTTCTTTACAGAACTTTTCCCTTTTCCCTTATCTTTTGACTTGCTCATTAAGTAGCGTTTATTTTTTTGTAAATATTTTGAATTAAAGAAAACATCATTGCTGTAGACCACCCAATGAGCATAATGCCGTTAATGGCTTCCAATCCAGACAGCAATCGCCACTCTGTACTCAATGAAATATCTCCATACCCCAAGGTTGTAAAAGTAACCATAGAAAAATATACAGCTTCAGATAAGCTAGAAAATTGACTCGCAGTTTCAGGAATTATATAATAACAAAAAGCCCATACCAGTGAATGGAAGGTGTGAATTAATGTGAAAAGCAAAAATGAAAACAATAAAATTTTAAGAATTTTATTGTTTGTAATGTTCCTTTCATTTTTAGTTACGCTTGCAACTTTTCGAAGCCAAAATACATTTCCCAACCCTTGTATCAACAAATTAAAGGCAATAATAATACTTCCGATAAAAATTATCTTTATGATCATATTTTTAATTCTGTTAATTTAGCTTAACACGGTCTTCGATATTTTTTATCGGTAAGAAGGGTAACGTTTTTAAGCAAGTAATTTAGTAAACAAATCAGATACAGAAAAATTTAGCGATAACGAGGGTAACGAATTGGCGGAGCATTTACCTTATATGCGAGAACCTATACTATAGTATATAAGGTGCTAGTTTCATCTACTTTGGAAATAACAGAATTAGGTTTGCACGAAGTCCCCAATCTGGATTAAATGGATTATTTCCATAATAAACTTTTGGACCAGCACTTAATTGTACCATTTGCTTCCCGAATTTGGTGACTTTAGCATAATAGAGACCTGTAAAGCCACCGAAGAGATTATTATCCCAATCTTGCGTATTTTCAGAGGCTATGGTATAAGAAGCTCCTGTTTTTGTAGCATACGTTGCAAAAGGCTGAAAGAATGACGCATCTACATCATTAAGTCCACTTCCTGCAAAGGACCAAATATGATTTACTAAGGCACCATACGTCCATTGGCCTTGTAATTTTAAGATTAAAGCATTTGGTCCAGCGCCCCATTTATTAAATCCTAGCGCATCATCCGTAGCCGTAGGTAGCAATAACACGGGTCCAACTCCCCAAACAAGTCCATTTTTTACTTCTTTGGGAGAAAAGAAAATGCTTTGAACTATATCACCAAGCCCAGTGTCATTACTGCCAATTGCAGTCACATCGCTTTGTGAAATAACAGGAATAATAGATCTGCTAATCATATTCCATTTTTCATTAATTGATACAGGAATAACAGGCTGAATGTTGAGTGCATATCTAAATCCTTCAAGAGGACCAACATTAAAGTCAAAATTATTTTGAAAGGGAACACTAATTAAAGAGGCTACTGGGTTCGCCAATTGTTTTGCTAAATCTTCAGCTGAAGTTGCTTGCGTTTCATCTGCTTGTGTTTGAGCGTTTAGACTGATATTCATAAAGAAAACAAGCATAATTGTCTTCAACGTTATTTTGTTTATCATCATATGATTGCTTTTTAGTATTTGCTTAGAGCCATAGTTGCTGTTCCGTTTTTTTTCTATTTTTTCAACTCCAGACGTCGATATTTATTTTTCTTTTGCTGTGCAACTACTTAAAATAATTAGCGCTATAACTGCTAAATTCTTACTATTTATCTTTAATTTTTTGCACTGTTTAGAGTTCAAATTTAGTTAAAATAGGTCATTAATTAATTTATACTGTTGTATTATTAGGACATAACTACTCTTGGTGCTATGTTATTTTAATCAAAAAAGGATGGACCATCCTAATCCAAGAACGTTTAAATTAGAACCCACATCTTTCACTGTTTCAGAGTGAATATAAAAAACTTTCATCCCTTGTTTTTTTAGTATAGGAAACCCAAACGCCAGACCATACTGAACATCACCACGTTCATCATTATTAGGCTGGCGATTAACCACTGATTTACCGCCCAATCCATACCCTAAACTAACAGAAGTCCAATATCGAGGTTTAAACGTTTTAATTAAATGTGTTTGTAAGGCAAATACTGGGTCTAGTCTTTTATCTTGACCGCTTGAAAAATTAGGGTTTTTACTGAAAAAAGAAACAGATCCAGTCAATTCATAGGACCATTTTTTCCAGTTATGAACGAAACCTACTTGAGGAGTAAATACGAATTGGTTTTGGCCTAGGTTAATAAGTTTCTCTTCAAAATATTGCCCAAGAGGCACAATCACAGCTAGTGACACTCCTATAGTGGTATTAACGGGATGTGTTGCCATATACTCTTGTAATTCTTTTCCTGTGCCTGCAGGTGCACCAGTAAGATTTATGGAGAGTCTAACACGAGGATCTGAAAAGCCATCACGATCCACACGTGCAGGTACACCATTAAGTAATCCTTTCCAAGTGGCATTGACATAGGGCAGAACCACATCGAATCGTGCCAATTTATTAGCTAGTTTAAAAGGGCGAATATAAGAGACCACTGCAGAATTTACTTTTACAGACACGTCTTCAGCCAGTAATAATGGGTCAAAAAGAATAGCTCCAGACGTATTTGCATATCCCACGGCCAAAACATTAGTTTTTGAGGGTAGGGGACTCCAGCGTCTAGGTTCAATATCCTGGCCAAAACTAAAAGTAGCCAAGCACAACATTACGCAGAAAAGAACCATCTTAGTTATAGCTTTTTGCTTACTAGCTATCATCATATTTGGTTGGTTTTAAATAGTTACTAAGGTGTTTGGTTTGCCTTAGCTGTGCTGGCTAAAGCACCTAACTAAGTACATACAGACCGATAGAAATTCCTTATGGAATTTTGTAAGTAGGCTTGTACTAAAAATTGATTTTATAAGTCGTTAGACACAAGTTTTCCTAGGTACAGTGTTTTATTTGTTTACAAATCAATAACGGAAAACCCAATATTTGTATTCCCAGTTTCTTTGTCCACAAATAGTTCCCTTTCCTTTATAGTCCCATGGCAGGTACTTTCAGAACAAAACAGTGAGCCACCAGCAAGCCGCACCCGGTCATTGTTTTTGTTTTTTGTAATGTCCCATACATTACCTACTATATTTACGGTGTCTATTTCAGAAATCGGGAACTTATTGTCTGATACGATAATACGCGTATCGGTTTTTACTAGTTCCCAATATTCATCATAACTGGGTAGTCTCTTTTTCGCCCATTTGCAATAGGCTTCTGCATCATTAA
>CAZMUV010000122.1:0-8431 GCA_964569345.1 uncultured Maribacter sp.
TAAAATAACTCCAGTTAGTAAAGAGACTATAAAAGCCTGGTTGCCAGATAAAATAGTTGATTTAAAACGTACAAAATATGACATAGGCCAACAAATGGGTTTTACAAAAATTAGTAATGTTCACTTAACATTTAAAGCTGAAGACACAAAAAAAGGTGTTGTTATTAAAATCATAGATGGAGCTGGAAATGGCGCTTCAGTTATATCAATGAATAACCTCATGCTACAAGTAGATGTAGATAGTGAAAGTGAAACGGGTTATAAGAGAACCGAAACCTTTGATGGTCAAAAAGTAATGGTGGAGTATTCAAATCCTAAATATTCAAATAGAGCATCGTTTAAATACATTATAAACAATAGAATATATGCAGAAGCAACAGGTTGGCAAATGGAACCAGACGAATTGTGGGAGTATTTAAAAGCATTAAAGATTGAAACGCTAATGGAAGAATAACAACTCCGAAAGACATGTTTACCTTTTTTAAATAAAGCACTAAATAGAAAACCAAACAATAACAATAAACTCACTAAACTTAGGAATTCCAAAACCGTGTCAAATAACCTTTTAACGGTACTCGTAATTTGACATTATTTCTATAAACTAAAATTACCGTTAACATTGTAAAGAGATTTTTTAGAAAGAAAAAAATCATAAAAATTTATAGATAAGCCAACGCTCCAACCCATTATTAATGCAATAACATTATTGAACATTATGTATTATTGTTTTAGCCTAAGGGCTGAAGCAAGAATCAAGAAACCTGGCGCGCTGAACCTATATGCGAACTGGTTGATATATTCCTACCGAATCATATCGTAGTTTTTTAAGATAGAAGTAATGTTTACCTATACTAACTCGTGTAAAATACCCCAGTAGTTTTGTATATTCTTATAGGATACACTTAAGGCGGGACAAAGAACATTTCAACTATACCATTCGCTTAGCTTCGCGATTTCAGTTGTTTTAAAGAGAAATCATGATTTGTTCTTCATTTAAATTGAATCCCCTGTAATTATAAAAAAGAATAGTTACTTTTCCTTAGAAAATTAAATTACTAAATTTTTTTAATGGGGAAAATCCGAAAATTTGGAACTTTTAGTGGCGTTTTCACCCCTTCTATCTTAACGATTGTAGGGGTTATCATGTATATGCGTCTGGGCTGGGTTGTTGGTAATGCCGGACTTATTGGAGCCATCGGTATTATAGTACTTGCGCACCTAATCGCAGTTACCACAGGTTTAAGCGTATCGTCTGTAGCTACAGACAAAAAAATAGGTGCTGGTGGTATTTACTATGTATTATCACGCAGCATGGGAATTCCAATAGGAGGCTCTATAGGTATTGCATTAGCGATAGGAACCGCATTTTCAATTGCTTTATATTTAATTGGTTTTGCAGAAAGCTTTAATGCTTTTTTTGGCTTTGGGATGACCATTAATGACTTTAGATTCACAGGTACTTTGGCCTTGATCTCCCTTACGCTTTTAGCATTAATAAGTACCTCTGTTGCCCTAAAAGCACAGTATGTAATTCTGGCAGCGATTATTATTTCGCTGGTTTCGGTCTTTTTTGGGACATCAGAATTTACACCAACTAGCATTCCTCTTTTTTCTACCATGGATGCAGTGCCTTTAGAAGTTGTATTTGCTGTATTTTTTCCTGCTGTGACCGGTTTTACAGCCGGTATTGCCATGAGCGGGGATCTTAAAGACCCTAAAAAATCTATTCCTAGCGGCACCTTATTTGCCATTGGTGTCGGGCTATTAATCTACCTTGCCCTTGCTGTATTTTTAGCGGTAACGGTTGATTTTGAAGTTCTAAAAGCAGAATATAATATTTTAATGAAAATAGCGCTATTTGCGCCTGCGGTGGTCGCCGGAATTTGGGGTGCTACCTTATCCTCTGCATTGGGTGGTATTTTAGGAGGGCCCAGAATAATACAAGCCATGTCTATGGATAAGGTGGCACCTAAACTATTTGGTTTTGGTAAGGGAAAAAATAAGGAGCCCGTAAATGCCTTGCTACTGGTATTTATTATCGCCGAAGCCGGAATTTTGATTGGTGAATTAGATATTATTGCACGTGTGGTTTCTATGTTTTATCTAACGGCATACGGTTTTATAAATATTTCATTTTTCTTAGAAAGTTGGGCAAATCCAGACTTCCAACCCACATTTAAAATTAAGCGCTGGATTGGCCTCCTTGGTTTTATTGCTTGTTTTACAGTGATGTTTAAGCTAGACATGTTTGCTATGCTCGCTGCCCTGGCGGTTATTGGAGCTTTATATTTTGGATTACAAAAGAAAGAAGTGAAATTACAATCTAACGATGTTTGGCGAAGTGTTTGGGAGAATGTGGTGAACAAAGGATTGAAACGAATAGATGCCCGAGTGGTTAATATAGACTCCAATTGGAACCCCAATGTGATACTGTTTAGTGGACAAAGTAAACACCAGTCCTATTTGTTGGAGCTGGCTAAAACCATTTCTGGACGTACGGGTATCGTTACCAATTTTAAACTTATTCTTGATAAAAATAATAACAAGCCTCTTAAGAAAACCGAACAGGTTATTAGAGACGACAATTTTAAAGACCTGGGTATTTTTGCTCGGCAGATAAAAGTGGATAATATTTATAAAGGGATTACCAATATCGCTACAACGTTTGGGTTTTCTGGTGTGGAACCCAATACCATAATGATGGGCTGGCCTAAAGGCTTGGAAAGTTCAGAAGAATATGCGGAAATGACGCAAACACTCTTGTATCTGGATTATAATTTACTGTATTTGGATTTTGATAGAAAGACAAAGTTTGGCAACTACCATACAGTAGATCTTTGGTGGCGGGAAACCGATAGTAAAAATGCCGAAATGATGTTAAATATTGCGCGATTTATCATTGCTTCCCCGCAATGGAATAATACAAATATTCGCGTGTTGTTTGTAAATAACAACAATGTGGAAAAGGCCTTAATTAACTCAAAAATTTCTAAACTTGTTGAGGATTTAAGAGTGAGTGTTGAAATCGTAATTATCAATAATGCTGTGGAACAAGATTCTTTTTATAACATTATTAAGCAGCATTCTAAAACCACAGATTTGACCTTAGTTGGTATCCCCAATTTTAAAATAGAAAAACAGGCTGAGTTTATACTTAAAAACAATCAGTTGTTTGAAACTATTGGCTCTACCCTTTTAGTAAAGGCAGCTAATAATTTTAATGTATTGGACTTAAATTTCAGTAAAGAAAAGGCATAAAACTTACGGAAGACAAAACGCACTACTCGTTTTTAGTCCGTTTGAAAAAACGGATTCAACTTCGCTCATATACCTGCATGTCTGCAAACATGCAGTATACCCATCCTATTCTGCTTATCCACGAAAAGCGGACAGGAGTGTACTGCGTATTTATTCATAGTTTGTTAGTTGTTTTTTATAGTTAACCATGCATGTAAAATTACCATACCTTATACCTGTTATTTAGGAACTATCAGGTAGTTTCTTAGGTTATAGAAACAAAAAAAGCGGGATATTTATCCCGCTTAATGCTTTTATTCGAAAGCTTATTATTATTCTAGTACTAGTTGAAAGTCTTGAACCGTCTTATTGACTGCGTTTATTTGGACGTCTTCAACAGTTTGCATCATATACCCTTCTTTTTCAACTTCTACGGTATATGCACCAGCTTCCAGTCCCATAATCATATAACCACCGTCAACATCAGAAAAAGTGGTAGTATTCAGTGTATCCGCAATGAAGACTGCCACTTGGGCTCCTTCTACACCAACGTTTGTACCCTCTTCCACTTCTGTGATAAGGCCCGCAAGGGTTCCGGCCGTTGAGAGGTTACTTACCTTAATTACAGGTTTAAAGTTAAAACCGTTGATATTATTAATACCTCCTTTTGCCACAAAAGATTTGCTTACATCAAAATCAAGTAAAAGGTCAGAAGTTAGTCCGCCATTTACTGTAAGTGCAGGTTTTATAAATATTTTGATACCCGACTGTGAACCACTTGGAACTTTTAAATCATAGGAAGTACCATCTTTTAGTACTACATTAATTCCCTTTACATATACTCTTATTAAATCATAAGATCCAACCGGCACATCTATGTCCACCATGGTCTTGGTAAAGCCATTGGTAAGCTCTAAAAGATTCACCTGTACTTCATCTTCCATTAAAAGGATAAAACGTTTATCCTGATCTGTTTCAGAGGACATGTCACTGCTATCAGTGCTTTGATCCTCTAATTCCATGTCGCCTTTATAACGGGCGTCAATTTTGAAAACAGTCACATTTGCTTCCGCCACAAAGTCATGTGGAAAAGGCGCATCTGTTAATTGAACCTTGAGTCGGCCAAAGTCGCTACTTGTTTCATTTTCATCCGAACAGGACATAAATACGCTGCTAAGGGCAATTAGATAAATTGGAAAAAAGCTAAACTTCATAGGGTGCTATATTATTGGGGTTTGTCTATATACGCTAATAAACAACTTATACGCTCTAGACCCTACCTGAAATTTCATGTATTCGATGAACTACTTCATTCCGTTCCGCACACATTGTCCTACCCCCTACCGTCCAGTCAGTTAATACCTGTCATTGCTTGATTATTGTTTTTAAAGGTATTCATAAACCTCCTAGCTCGGTTTCATTGCCTTTTAAAAGAAGTTTTAGAAGGCATATAGTATGAACCATTCATTTGATATCAAGTATACGTTTAAACGTACGTAGCTCACCGATATAAAAAAATTTAAAGATTTTTAGAATAATATTTTTAGTAGCTGTTGTATTGATCATGGCAATAAAGGTTTTGTTTATCCTAAGGGTATCTAATGCGGAAAAGTATCACGCAAACAACCATTTAATTTATTATAATCGCCAAAAACAATACGGCACAGTACCTTAGATATGGCTTGGGATGTTGTAATGAACAGGTGACCACTTCCTGTCTTTTGCTTTTAATTGAGTTTTTTTGTTTTAATATTTCATTGGCTTTTCTCTCGGAACCATACAAATGAGAATTCATGGAACATATAATTTTGAAACAGGGCCTAGCATAAAGAGGAACTGCAAGTGTGGCTAAACAAAAAGTCATAAACTTTTATTAATAAAAAGAATGAACGTTCATTTTTATATATCTTTGGGTAAGAATTTAAAACAGTATGGCTCCACTTCAAAAAAGTATTGATAAACGTAATGCACTCATAAGCGCTACTATTGAGCTCGTGAACAATAATGGTTTTCATGCAACTCCAATGAGTAAAATCGCAAAAATAGCAAGCGTATCTCCTGCTACTATTTATTTGTACTTTGAAAATAAGCAAGATTTAGTAAATCAGACCTATATGGAAGTAAAAGCAAAATATACCAAATATGCGTTTGCTACCTACAACCAAAAGATGGCTGTAGAAGAAGGTTTTGAAATCATTTGGAAGCGTATCGCAGATTTTAAACTTAAAGAATGTGAAAATGCTATGTTTTTAGCGCAATGTGACAATACACCAATGATTGATGAACCAAGTTTACAAGAAGGTATTAAGCATCTGCAACCCTTACTAGACCTATGGGAGCGTGGCAAAAAAGAAGGCATTATCAAGCCTTTGTCCAACTATTTACTATATGCTTATGCAATAAATCCATTATCTTTTTTAATCATGTCTGAAAAGCGTGGATCCTTTAAATTAGATAAAGCACATATTGAAGAAGCCTACCTATCTGCTTGGAACAGTATAAAGGTCATTACATAATGATTACAAATAAAACTAAAAAACAACATTGAATATATGGAATTATTAGATAAATTAAACTGGAGATATGCTGCTAAAGCCATGAATGGTGAAAAAGTAGCTGAAGATAAAATAGAACGTATTTTAGAAGCGGCTCGTTTGGCACCAACATCAAGTGGATTGCAGCCTTTCGAGATTTTTGTGATTAAAAATCAAGAACTCAAAGAAAAAATTAGACCTGTAGCTTGGAACCAATCTGTAATCACGGACTGCTCTCACCTACTCGTTTTTGCAGCTTGGGATACCTATACGGTAGACCGAATTAACTACATGTTTGATTTAACGAACGAAATTCGCGGATTTAAAAATGAAGGTTGGGAAAAGTACCGTCAGATGCTTTTAAACTCATATCCACAGAAAGACGCAGAAGAAAACTTTAATCATGCCGCCAAGCAAGCCTATATTGCTTTGGGTACAGTTATGGTTGCCGCAGCTTACGAAAAAGTAGACTGTACACCAATGGAAGGGTTTAGTGCAGACAGGGTTGACGAAATTTTAGGACTACGCGAAAAAGGTCTAAGAAGTACCGTTTTATTACCTATAGGGTATAGAAAAGAAGATGCAGACTGGTTGGTGAACTTAGCAAAAGTGAGAAAACCAATGGACCATTTAGTGACTGTAATAGCGTAAGCCATTTACTAAAAATCACCAAAATTAATCTTAAAAAAAGAAAAGAAGATGAACAATTTTGAATTTAAAAATCCCACCAAAATTATTTTTGGAAAGGACACTATAAAAAAACTAGAAAACGAAATTCCTAGCAATGCTAAAGTATTATTGCTCTATGGTGGCGGAAGCATAAAGAAAAACGGCATTTACGACCAAGTAAAAACAGCTTTGGCAAAAGTAGAAGTTATTGAGTTTGGAGGTATTCCTGCAAATCCGGAGTATGCTGTTTTAATGGCGGCTTTAAAAGTGATTAAAGACGAAAACATCACCTATTTATTAGCTGTTGGTGGTGGCTCTGTAATAGATGGTACCAAATTTTTATCAGCTGCAGCTTTATTTGAAGGCGATACGCCTTGGGATATTTTAAGTAAAAATATTAGAACTGAAAAAGGAATGCCTTTCGGTACCGTATTAACATTACCAGCAACAGGATCCGAAATGAACTCTGGGGCCGTAATAACAAGAAAAGAAACCAAAGAAAAATTAGCAATGGGCGGACCAGGGCTGTTTCCCGTATTTTCTATTTTAGACCCGCAGGTAGTTCACTCTATTCCAGAGCGCCAGTTAGCAAATGGTCTTATGGATGCCTTTACACACGTTTTGGAGCAATACATGACCTATCCAACTGGTGCTTTATTACAAGATCGTTTTGCCGAAAGTATTATGCAGACGCTTATTGAAGTGGCTCCTTTAGTATTAAAAGACCCAACGGATTATAAAGCGGCTTCTAATTTTATGTGGAGTTGTACAATGGCTTTAAACGGATTAATACAAAAAGGGGTACCAACAGATTGGGCTGTACATGCAATGGGACATGAGTTAACTGCTTTATTTGGTATAGATCACGCACGTACTTTAGCCGTAATTACTCCAAGTCATTACAAGTTTAATTTTGAAGCTAAAAAAGAAAAATTAGCCCAGTATGCAGAACGTGTTTGGAATATAACAGAAGGTAGTATCGATGATAAAGCGTATGCTGCTATTGAAAAAACAGAAGCGTTTTTCCACGAATTAGGAATCGATACTAAATTATCTGATTATACTAAGAATTACGAAGGAATAGCCGAAACCATTTCACAACGATTTACAGATCGTGGTTGGTTGGGCTTAGGTGAGCATCAATCCTTATCACCAGATAACGTTGAAAAAATTGTAAAAATGGCTTACTAACTCATATTAGAATTAGTAACACCAAGGTTAACACTCTTTATAGCATTACGCTACGAAGAGAACAAAGAGAAGGACCTTCTGAAAACGTTTCAGAAGAAAAACAGAAATTTAAAAAGGTAAAAAAATGAAGATATTATTTGTATTAACATCGCACGATAAACTGGGAGACACCGGTAAAAAAACAGGATTTTGGGTAGAAGAATTCGCCAGTCCGTATTATACCTTATTGGATAAGGGTGCCAAAATTACTATTGCAACACCAAAAGGTGGTGCGGCACCGATAGACCCAAGCAGTGATACCCCAGATGCAGCAACTGACGCTACAAAACGTTTTAATTCGGATGCCGAAGCAAAGGAACGTATTGCCAACACCAAAGTATTGGCAGATATGAATCCAGATGATTTTGATGCTGTATTCTATCCCGGAGGTCATGGCCCTTTATGGGATTTGGCAAATGATGCTACATCGATTAAATTAATTGAAACCTTTAATAGTCAAGACAAGCCAATAGCATTTGTCTGTCACGCTCCAGCAGCCTTAAAAGGTGTAAAGGATGCAGCTGGCAACCCACTGGTACAAGGTAAAAAAGTAACAGGATTTACAAATACCGAGGAAGCTGCGGTACAGCTTACGGATGTGGTTCCTTTTTTAGTGGAGGATATGCTGAAGGAGCATGGCGGAATCTATTCCAAAAAAGGGGACTGGGAGGCCTATGCCATCCAAGATGGTAATTTGATTACCGGTCAGAACCCGGCATCATCCGAATTGGTTGCCGAGAAACTATTGGAAAGTTTAAAGT
>CAZMUV010000123.1:0-8396 GCA_964569345.1 uncultured Maribacter sp.
GACGGCATATTGGAATAGTTATCTTTCGAATTTTAATCATAAAAAAACCTTTGCAGTGCAAAGGTTTTTTTATGATTAAAATTTAGTTGACCGTTGTTTTTCTGGTTCATTTTTTTAGAAATATCGTTGCTATTTGATAGCGCTGCTTCTTTTACTTCTTCTTGGCTAATAAATTAGTGTAATAATATGCTCTCACTGGTTTAGCCTGAAAAGAATTAATTGTAAAAAAAGGAAACTATAAATTTCTATCAAATAAAAAATTATAAAATCACCTTATTATTTGCTCTTGAGCGCTATTTCAAGCATAATAAAAGTCAAGGCCTAACAATAAATACATTCAAATTTGCGATTTGATTGGTTTTATGTAAAAATCCAAAGATTATCAAAAAACTAAATCTTTTTCGAATTCGTTCATAAAGACTTTTCTAAATAGAGATTGTTTTGAAGAGTTGTTACTATCCATACATGCTGCAGTTAGTGTTTGGTTAAAAGGTGTAAGTCACATTAATTGTAAAATATTTCTAATAGTCATCAGGATTTTGGATAATTTTTTCGGCTCTATTCTTGAGCTCCTGTAATTCATTTTTATCTTTTTTATTGAGTAAATTCATCATCATTGCCATGCGATTGTTATTTTTAAAATGTTCTTTTTTCTCATCTAAAAAGTTCCAGTATAGCGCATTGAACGGGCAGGCGCTTTCTCCTATTTTTTCTGTGTGCTTGTAAGCGCAATCACCACAATAGTTGCTCATTTTATTGATGTAGTTACCGCTGCTTACATAAGGCTTTGTGGCTACTATGCCACCGTCCGCAAACTGACTCATACCTCGCGTATTGGTAATCTCTACCCATTCTATGGCATCTATGTACACCCCTAGGTACCAGTTGTCCACTTCATCTGGGTTTACTTGTGTTAATAAGGCATAGTTGCCAATAATCATTAACCGCTGGATGTGATGAGCGTAGGCATCCGTTAGGCTTTGACCAATGGCGTGGCTTAGACAGTTCATCTTTGTTTTGCCTGTCCAGAAAAAGTCGGGTAGGGGATTGTGGTTTTCTAGTTTGTTCAAGTTTGCGTATTCGGGCATCTCTTTCCAGTAAATACCTCTCATATACTCACGCCAGCCAAGAATTTGTCGTACAAAACCTTCTACTTGTGAAATATGTATTTCATCCGTGTGCTCGTAATAATGGTCTAATACAGCATCTATGACCTCTTTTGGAGAAAGAATTTTAGAATTCATGGCAAAGGAAACCCTAGAATGGAACAAATACTTCTGTTGTGTATGCATGGCGTCTTGGTAATCTCCAAAATGCACTAATAATTGGTCGCAGAAGTAGGTTAGAACAGATAGGCACTCTGACCGGCTTGTGGGCCAACTAAAGTTTTTGGGTTCTATTTCTCCGAAGGTTTTTACACCGGAATCTTCCAGTTCTTGCAGTATAGCGGAAACATCCTTTTTAAAATCCCGTTCTTGAGGTATTTCTGGTTGTCCTTTCCACTTTTTACGATTACTCTGATCATAATTCCATTTACCACCATCTGGCTGGCCATTTACCATCATGATGTCATGTTTCTTGCGCATCATGCGGTAAAATGATTCCATGATTAGTTGCTTCTTCCCTTTAAAGAAGTTTTGTAACTCGTCGCGTTCCGTGTAAAAATGTTCGGTATCTACTGCGTGTGATGCTACTTTTAAATTTGTGCAAATACTTTTTAGCTGTTCATCCAAACGGAATTCATCCGGTAGCTGATATTCAAATTTTTCAGATCCTATTTCCTGTATGTATTTGTTAATCAGCTGCTCTAAATCCTGTGGATTATTGTCGTCTGTAATGTTGAGGTAAATGAACTTATGTCCCGCTGCGGTAAGGTCTTCAGAAAAACTACGCATCCCTAAAAAGAAGGCCACTACCTTTTGTATATGGTGTTTTACATAGTCCGTTTCCTGTCGCATTTCTGCCATGATGTAGATCACATCATCATCTATGGTCTGGAACCATGAATGTTTTTGGTTGAGCTGGTCTCCTAATACAAGTCGTAATGTCTTCATTTTTCAATCTAAAATTTTGAGCTAAAAGCTTTGATTGCCGCAGTTAGCTATATTTTATTGTTTCAATCGATATTCTATTTTGCTTTAAGCCTAAAGCCTCAAAATAAAGAGTCCTGCAGCCATAATCGCTGAAATTTGCCTTGTCCGTCATACATATCCGCCTGGCGTGCAATATTGAATTTTCGGTCGCGTGGGTCATTGCCAACCCCACTATTATACATCCAGTTTCCCCAATTGCTATGCACGTCGTAATCTAGAAGCATACTTTCAAAATAAGCTGCACCTATGCGCCAATCTTGTTTTAATTCTTTTGCCCAGAAACTGGCAACGTTTTGTCGGCCTCGATTACTCATCCAACCTGTATTGGCCAGTTCTTTCATATTGGCGTTAACAAAAGGCTCTCGGGTACTACCATTAATCCATTCTTTTCTAGCTATTTTAGTGGTGTGCCAGTCATACTCTTTGTCAAGGATACCACCTATTTTGAAGATACTGTTTTGATGTTTAAGGGAAACATATTTAAAGTAATCGCGCCATATAAGCTCAAAGATTAGCCAATAGGTATCTTGGTTTTTTTTGACTTCTTTTTCAAAGCGTTTTACTTCCCAATAAATAGTTCTTGCAGAAATACTACCATTGGCTAGCCATGGAGATAGTTTTGAGCTGTAGTCATTACCAACTAATCCGTTTCTTGTTTTTTTATAAAAAGCTAGTTTTTTAGTTTCCCAAAAATAATGGGTTATACGTTTTAAAGCTTCATTTTCACCGCCATGAAAAGGAAAGGCACTTCTAGTATCTGTGTTGAATTCCTCCAGATTTAAATGGGATAATGTTGGTATTTCAGTATTCGTTTTTAAAAGATTTTCTTTCGGTAGTATTTTATCAATTCTGATGCACGGTAATACTGAAATTTGCTTTTCGCACTTTTTTCTGAAATTTGTAAAAACTTCTGGAATGGCATTAAAGTTAGGGTAGGGGATATCTTCTGGATGAAAAAGAAATTGGTCAAGCGTTTCTTCAAATGCTATGGTGCTAGGTATGCCAGCTTTAACATTAGCTAAAATGTTATTTTCATCTCGTGTCCACTCTTTTTGAAGGTATACCGTATCAATTTCATGTTCTTTAATTAATTGGGAAATATGTGCTCCAGAATCTCCGGTGTATATAAATAAAGGAATGTTTAATACCTTAAGGTTAGATTCTAACTGGGTAATGGTTTCTATTAGAAATTGAGCTCTGAATTTTTCTGTTTTGTTAAATCCGAATTCATCTTTTGTGAAATAAGTATCATCAAAACAATAGACCCCTATCACTTTATTTCCATTCAGAGCTTTTTGAAGTGACGTATTGTCTTGGACCCTTAGGTCATTTCTAAACCAAACTAAGTTATTCATGATACCAATTAATTTTTTACCAATTCTGGTTTGTTGTGCGCAACCAAAATGACTAGCTATTTATTTCTTCTACATTTTTCACTGCAATACTTTACATCTTCCCAGTTACGTTCCCATTTTTTACGCCAAGTAAAAGCCAATCCACAAACTACACAGGTTTTACTGGGAAGGTTTGGCTTTTTATGCGCCATCTAAGATAGATTTACTCTGTTCATCAGCCTTAGCATATGATAAGCGCTCTACAATTTTTGGGAGTGCATAACCGTCAATACCAACAGCACTGATAGCATTCGTTTTGTCTAAATGCACCCAACCGTCTTTAGCAATACTTTCTTCAGGAAGGTAGATATGTTCAATAGCGCCAATAATCAACAGGCATCCATTTTCTTTTATTTCATATTCGTTAATATAACGACATCCTATTTTAATGGGGCTTTCGTTAACATAAGGCGCTTCAAACCCATCTAAATAGGTTTCTGTAAGTCCACTTTTTTTAAATTCAGAAATACCTTCGTCGTATTTGGCAGACGTATGATGCGCTTGTTTAATAATATTCTGTGATACTTGATTTACAGTAAAAGCGCCAGCAGATTTAAAGTTGGTATACGTATCTCTTCTTACCGTTAGCGGTCTTAGTATAAAGCCTAACATAGCAGGATTACTCCCAATATGTACTACCGAATTAAAAATGGCCAAATTACTGTGCCCCGAAGGTGAAATAGTGCCTAAAAGATTACTTGATTTATAACCGGTGCAGCTATTTATGAGATTGGCTCTATATCTGCTGGGTAGTTCTTTGAGTGAAGAAATGTTGAAGTGTTTCAAATGAATTTATTTTTGTTCATCAAAAATAAATAAAAGCTAAACAACTTATGCATAAAACAATACCAAATTCGAGAGAATACCCGAGGCTCTTTGGTAACCGTCGTCCGTTAATATTTGTTATTTTTATGAACTAATAGCAATTTGGATATAAATCCTAAACTCATGCCGCAAAATAAAAAGAACATTGCCATTATTGGATCCGGTTTAGTAGGTTCTTTACTTGCTATTTATCTGCGCAAATATGGGCATGACATTACGGTGTTCGATAGGCGCCCAGATATTAGGAATATAAAATTTTCTGGGCGTTCCATTAATTTGGCAATGAGCAATAGGGGTTGGACTGCTTTGAGAGCGGTGGGTATTGAGGAGGAAATAAAGAAAATAGGTATTCCTCTAGATAAACGAGCTATGCACGTTGTAGGACAGCCAGAATATTATCAGAAGTATGGCAAGGAGGGTGAAGCCATATGGTCTATTTCTCGTGGTGTACTAAATAAAAAAATGATTGACCTAGCTGAAGGAGCAGGCGTAAATTTTCGATTTGACGAAAAAGTATGGGATGTTGATTTGCCCGATGCCAAAATATACACAGGCGAAACCGAAAAAGGCGAATGGACCGAATATAAGTATGATATTATTTTTGGTTGCGATGGCGCTTTTTCAAGAGTTCGCCATAAAATGCAAAGACGTAGTAGGTTCGATTACTCACAGGATTTTATTGATGTAGGTTATAAAGAGCTTACAATACCCGCTAATATCGATGGAACCCATAAGTTGGATAAATACTCTTTCCATATATGGCCCAGAGGGAAATTTATGTTGATTGCAATGCCCAATCTGGATGGTAGTTTCACCTGTACGCTTTTTATGCCTTTTGAAGGGGAAGTTTCCTTTGAGAACATTAAAACGAAACCTCAAGCACAAGAATTTTTTACTACCCATTTTCCCAATGTAATGCAGGTAATGGACGACTTGTTGGATGATTTTTTCAAAAACCCGACCAGCGCTATGGTCACTATGAAATGCTATCCTTGGACCTATTGGGACAAAGTAGCCTTAGTTGGTGATTCTGCCCATGCTGTTGTGCCCTTTTATGGACAAGGTATGAATGCGGGTTTTGAGGATATTTATGTTTTAAACCAGCTAATTGAAAATCACAAAAACGACTGGGAGACCATTTTTTCCGAGTACCAACTATCTCGAAAGCCCAATGCAGATGCCATTGCCGAGTTAAGCTATCGTAATTTTGTAGAAATGAGTAGTAAAACGGCAGACCCGAATTTTTTACTTCAGAAAAAGATTGAAAAACGGTTTGCCGCCAAATACCCTGAGAAATGGATTCCTGCCTATAGCAGAGTTACCTTCTCAAATAGACCTTATGCAGAAGCGTTGGCGATTGGTGATGCACAAGAGGAATTGATGCAAAAAGTAATGCAGTTACCAAATATAGAAGCACTTTGGGATAGTGAACAGGTAGAAAAGAAGATACTTTCCTTACTGGGTGAGTAGGCTATTTGCTCTAAGCTTCCGTTCCCTGAAAAATAAAAATAATGGAAAGGTGAAGGCAATCGCAATTAAAAAAGTAAAAGGGATAAACAGCCACCAATACTTCATTTTGAGCTTGCGCCCCTCATAAACCATCCAAATAAGGAAGGTTGTGGCTACCACACTAATATCTGCGCTAATAGATTTTGCCGGAAGCGTAGTTGCTGTTTGAGCAATAAAATTAGTAATCGAAGTATCATCTGTCTCCAAGTAAAAGAGCGCATTAAAATACCAGGTTGCTCCAACTCCGATAATGGCCATCGCAAGAAATACACTTTCTATTGTCGTAAATTTAGGTTTCATCTTTTGTCTCTTATTGGGTTATAATTTAGCTATAAGTGCAAGTCATTTTTAATTTCAGGTGATTCTATTATAAAATTGGAAACGTCCTTAGCCCATATTTGATATGTTATTTTTGAGGGATGAACACCGTCACTAAAAAAATCGGTAGGCGATATTTTTAAATGATAGCGTTCAATAAAATAGGTGCAACGAACAACCCGAGAATAATAATAGACCTGTTTAAAATCCTTTACTATTGTTTCTAATTCCTTCCCAAGAATATCGACGAGGTTGCCTATTGTAAATTTAATTAGAGAAGTAAAGGCCGGAAATTCCTTGATGGGAGGCATGTTAATGAATAGAATAGGAACTGTTTCAAACTTCAGTCGGATACTTTTAATAAGTGCACGAACATCTTTATTCCACCTTTTAGGAGAGCTTAGTTCAAAAGCATCATTGCCACCTATGCCTATAACAATAAAATCAACTGGCTTTTGTGGAATACCATTAATAATCTTTTCCTGTATTCGTTTTGCTGTGTAGCCACTTTTTGCATACACCTTCCAATCAATATTAAGATTTAATTCCTTTGCCAATTCAGCGGCTAAAGTGCCAGTGAAGCCTTCTTCATGCGTGTTCACGCCAACACCTGCGATGGTACTTTCGCCAATGGTTAGCATTTTGAGTGTTCTTTGGGAAGAAGCAAAACTTATACCATCAACCCCTGTCGCCTCAGGAAGTCTTGGAACGCTAGCTTTTATTTTTTTACCTTGAATATAAAGTATTGGCAAAAGTGGAAATGATATAAGTGATCCTAAAATATATTTAACGTTCATAAATTTGTTTAGACCACTACCATTAACTCAATGGTATAATGTCGTATTCTATACCAATAACATTATGGCACATCATTTATTTCCCTTCGTTCTTTTTAATTCAGATTTGCGCATGGGCATCCCGTCTATCAAAGTAAAAATAACTTCCGGTTGAACTTCAAAAGTTCTTTTTAGTTTTACTCCTCCATCTTTTCCGACAAGAAGTACGCCTTTAAAGCCCTTAGAAATCGAAAGGTGGCGGTATGTGGCATCAGTTGAAAGCTTACTTTCCGCTCTGTTGTAAACAACTACCTTTTTAGGTGTTAATTGGATAATTAAGATTTCTCGATCTTCTAGTGCATCCGCTTGCTTTAAAAATGATTTTAACTGGGAACGCATGTCAGGCGTTTCTATAGTGTCATCCACAAGAAATACAATCCGATTCTTCCATTGGTAATCAGTTATATTTTGTCCATACAGCATAGGAGCAATAGTCAGAAAAAGAAAGGTGCTTATGATTTTTGATAATCCCATTTATATCTAAACTACATAAAAAAAGCCGTCTATCAAAGATAGACGGCTTTCACTTGTAACTTCGTGTCGCTTAAAGTTTGGCGAACATTTTATGCATTTTTTCAGACTCTTCTTCAGCTAGTACTGGATCAACTAAAATCCTACCACTGTGCTCATCTGTAATGATTTTTTTTCTAGATGCTATTTCTACCTGTACTTGAGGTGGAATGGTAAAGAAAGAACCACCTGAAGCACCTCTTTCAATGGGTACTACAGCTAACCCGTTCTTTACATTATTTCGGATTCTAGCGTAAGCCTTTACTAAGCGCTCCTCTATTTTTCCTTGATATTTTAAGGATTCCTCCAATAAGGCTTTTTCTTCTTTTTCGGTTTCTGCCAAAATAGCGTTTAATTCGCTTTTCTTGTGTTTTAAATGTGCGTCACGCTCAGAAAGCCGTTCTTTAGTTTCAGAAATTACCACCTTTTTCTGGTCAATCTGGACTTTAAATTCCTTGATGTTTTTCTCAGCTAATTGAATCTCTAATTCTTGAAATTCAAGTTCTTTTGTAATAGAATTGAATTCTCTACTGTTACGAACATTTTTTTGCTGTTCTGTGTATTTTTTTATTAAGGCTTTAGCTTCCTCAATAAGATTTTTCTTAGCACCAATTTCAAAATTGATAGTTTCTAAATCAGTTTTAAGCTTATCCATTCTAGTTTTTAGGCCTAGGACATCATCTTCCAAATCTTCAACTTCCAACGGTAGTTCGCCACGGACATTGCGTATTTCATCAACTCTAGAGTCGATTAATTGCAAATCGTACAATGCTCTTAGCTTTGCCTCTACGGACGAATCTTCTTTTTTTGCCATATTTAAAAATACTTGATAGGATTTGTTATACTTTCCGATAAACGGATTGCAAAATTAGGAATTTTTTTCGTAAGATAATCAACTAAAAGGTTTTTTG
>CAZMUV010000124.1:0-8323 GCA_964569345.1 uncultured Maribacter sp.
TTTCATTCCTTGGCCGAAGCCAAGAAAATAAATCTTACCGTGTATTCCGAAATTGATGCTTTGCAAATGGATATTGATGTAAATAAAATGGCATCCATTATGTCTAATTTACTTTCGAATGCAATAAAATTCACATCGGCTAACGGTAAAATAATCGTCCACCTAAATAATATCCAAGTAAACGATAGTACCTTTTTTTCTATAAAAGTACAGGACAACGGACTGGGGCTGGCAGAAGCGGATATCACTCATTTATTCGACCGCTTTTATCAAGTAGATAGCCTATTAGCTCCTAAGCAGTCGGGTACAGGGATAGGACTTTCCTTGGCTAAGGAATTCGTTGAACTGATGAACGGTAGTATTACTGTTGACAGTACCTTGGGCAAAGGCAGCACCTTTACCGTTCAGATTCCTGTAACCAATACCGCCTTAAAAAGCGTAGCCCCTAAAATTACAGTTGAGCCATCTATTACATCTGTACTACCCGCATTTAAGAAAGAATTATTTTCAGAAACAGATACTTCAGTAGTACCACTTGTACTAATTATTGAAGACAATATGGATGTCGCCCATTATTTAACTACTTGTTTAAAGGGTAAGTACAATACCCTGCACGCCTTAGATGGCGATTTGGGTTTGGCCATGGCATTCGAGCACATCCCTGATATTGTTATTTCAGACGTTATGATGCCAGGTAAAGATGGTTTAGAGGTATGTACTACGTTAAAGTCTGACGAGCGAACGGATCATATACCTATCATCCTACTAACCGCAAAAGTAACTACGGAAGATCGTTTAACCGGCTTACAACATGGAGCTGATGCCTATTTGGCAAAACCTTTTCAAGAACAAGAATTGTTTACCCGTTTAGATCAGCTTATTACAACACGTAAAAAACTCATTAGTAAATTAGAAAAAAACGGACTTTCTTCTTTTTTAAAGGAAAAAGAGGAACATCCACAGGCCAAATTTTTAAAGCAAACCATACAAATTATCGATGCCCATTTAGACGATTCTCATTTTGGGCCTTCTCAATTGGCAAAAGAACTTCATTTGAGTGAATCACAGATCTATCGGAAACTAAAATCTATTACCGATAAATCTACTGCTATTTTTATCCGCTCCGTTCGTTTGCAAAAAGCCAAGGAATTACTTCAAACCTCTCATAAAACCATCTCTGAAATCGCTTATGAAGTAGGTTTTAATGATCCTTCTTGGTTTAGTCGCGCTTTTAAAGAGGAATTTGGATGCTCACCTAGTGATAGTATTAAGTAGTTTATTATCAGTGTTTTAAAATATTTTTGGCTTGCTGCTTGCAATAATACTACACGATTTCTCTCCACTATTCATAAGTACTCCTAAGGATTGCGAAAATGGTAAAAGGCATTTTTTGAAATGTATAATATCATTGTATCATAATTAATTTAAAATCATATAATTATGAAAACTACACGAAATGTTTTTACGTTGGGATTACTTATTTTTTCATTACTATGTACCTCTTGTTCTAAAGATGGCGATACAGGACCAATTGGGCCCGCCGGTATTAGCGGTATAGATGGCACAGACGGCACCGATGGAAATGATGGAGCAGATGGTACTGCCGGAGAGGATGGTACGGATGGCGTTGATGGAAATGCAGATGTGCGATTACTGGAATTTGGAACTAAAACCTTTATTGGTTCAACGTCATACCTTATGGAAGGTATTTCTGTAAGTGATATAAACACTAATTTATTCATTGCATTTTATGGCAGAGAATTTACTGAGGTAGCTCCCAATGGCGGAATCCTAGAAAAAACACAATGGATTCCTGTACCTGGAAAAGGAGAAAATGGACTTTTTGAGACAAATGCGGTGATTGAGGGAAGTTCAACAGCATTTAACTCCGATTTTATTGTAAGTCTTTATAATCTGGACGGTACACCACATACTACTGCAAGGTCTTTTAGAAAATTCAAAATCTTAATAGTACCACCTTCTTCATTATCAGGAAAAAGTAGTAATTCTGATTTTTCCAAAATGTCTTATGAAACATTGGTAGCGCTTTTAGGGTTTGAAGAGTAGGAAAATATAATAGTGCTCTGGTAGGCGAATAACCTCCAAAGCACTATAGACATATATTCAGAAATTCACAACTACTGCTAGCAAATGAACAAATAGTGAAAGGTGTTTTTTAAAGATTGTTTTAAAATTGTACCATAGTAAAGCTAACACCCTAATTTTCCTCCAGTGGGTTAGTAAAAAATTCCTCCCAGTAACAGTCGTAGCTATAGGCTATCAAAATAGTTGCCACAAGTAATAACCGATTAAATAAATACATCATGGAATTAAACGAAGAAAAATTACACGAGCTATTGGGTAAAGTCGTAACCGAAATGGGAGCCGCTGCAAACGGACCATTAGTAACTATTGGGGATAAATTAGGCCTCTACACTACGCTATCAGAATCAGAACCTTTATCCTCTAGCGAGTTGGCGGCCAAAACCAATACCGCTGAAAGATATGTTCGTGAATGGCTATCAGCACAAGCTGCATCAGGCTATGTGCAATACCATGCTGACACGCAAAAGTTTTCTATGACTCCAGAGCAAACCATGGTTTTTGGGAATAGAAAAAGTCCGGTTTTTATGACCGGGGCTTTTTATGCCATTGCTTCCGTATATCACGATGAACCTAAAATTGAAAAGGCATTTAAGACAGGTGAAGGCGTTTCTTGGGGAGACCATAATAGTTGTTTATTCTGTGGAACGGAGAAGTTTTTTAGTCCCTCCTACGAAGGAAATTTAATTTCTAGTTGGCTTCCAGCTATGGAGGGCCTTGTTGAGAAATTAGAGAAAGGTGCCAAAGTAGCTGATATTGGATGTGGACATGCCGCTTCTACCATTATTATGGCAAAAGCATTTCCTAAATCTTCCTTTATTGGATTTGATTTTCATGCAGCATCTATCGAAATGGCAAAAGAAAGAGCAAAGGATGCTGGTTTAACCAACATATCTTTTGAAGTAGCAACCGCCAAAGATTTTCCGGGTACCGATTATGATTTCATCGCCTACTTTGATTGTCTGCATGATATGGGAGATCCTGTTGGTGCCTGTGCCCATACAAAAGCAGCGTTAAAAGCTGATGGTACTTGCATGATTGTAGAACCTTTTGCAAAAGATTCTTTAGAAGAAAACTTAAATCCTGTGGGAAGAGCATTTTATGCTTTCTCCACTATGCTATGTACCCCTTGTTCATTAAACCAAGAAGTAGGACTTGCCTTAGGCGCACAAGCAGGTGAGAAGAAGCTAAAAGAAGTGATTACCAAAGGAGGATTTTCAAGATTCAAGAGCGCCATGGAAACTCCCTTTAATTTGATATTAGAAGCCAGACCTTAATTGAATTTTATTGAAATAATAACTTGTTAATTATATAATCAGACTTTGAAACCCCAAAGTTTCGAGGGCAGGGTAAAATAAAAAATCATGAAAAAAATAATTATAATCATTTATGGAATTGTTGCATACCTCATATTTTTTGGTGCCTTTCTGTATGCTATCGGCTTTGTTGGAAATCTTTTTGTACCTAAATCTATTGACTCAGGTAAAGAAATTTCACTAGTAACAGCACTGCTGATAAATTTAGGTCTGTTGAGCCTTTTTGCCCTTCAGCACAGCGTTATGGCACGGCCAGCCTTTAAAAAATGGTTTACGCAATATATTCATCCGGCTATAGAGCGCAGCACTTATGTCTTACTTTCTAGTCTTATATTACTACTAATTTATTGGAAATGGCAACCCATGACCATGGTTGTTTGGGAGACCGAAAATATAGCATCTAACATACTAATGTTAACCTTCTTGTTGGGCTGGGGGATTGTTTTTCTCTCCACCTTTATGATCAGTCATTTTGAACTTTTTGGCCTTACGCAGATATATCAAAACTTCAAGGATCAAAGATTAACCTACCCCAAATTTCAAATTAATTGGTTTTATAAATTGGTACGGCATCCTTTGATGTTAGGCTTCATCATCGCATTTTGGGCAGCACCAACTATGACCTACGGTCGACTTTTGTTCGCTGGCGTTACAACAACTTACATTTTGATTGCTGTTAAATATTTAGAAGAGAAAGACTTAAAAAAACTCATTGGCAAGGATTACGAAACCTACCAAAAGAATGTACCCATGATTTTTCCGTTTACTAAGTTAAGAAAGAGCGAAAAGGACACAGAATACCCAATAAACCAAGGATTGTAAGTAACCAAAACAAGTTCCTACCCCACGGTTACGGCAGGATATAAAGTGGAGACTAGGAACCACAAAAAAAACGGGGCGAAACCGAAAAGCCATAAGAGTAGGGAGCTTAAATAATAATACAATGCCAAAATTCGTAATAGAACGGGAAATTCCAGGAGCCGGAAATTTAACGGCCGAACAATTAAAAAGTGTTTCACAAAATTCTTGTGGTGTCCTGCAGCAATTGGGCCCAAAAATTCAATGGGTACACAGTTATGTAACCGCTGATAAAGTGTATTGCGTGTACAACGCACCCAATGCAGAGATGATTAAAGAACATGCAGCGCAGACAGGAATTCCTGCGAACGCTGTTAGCCAAGTGACCACGATAATAGACCCAACAACAGCTGAATAAGTAAAATCTAAACTAATAGTAACTGTTTATTTCAAAGATTAAAACATACCATTTATGTTATATGTAGCTTATTACAAGCCAACTACACATGTTTATCAACATTCCTTGAATTCTTGCTTACATTCTAAGTTGTAGTCAATACTAACTTTAAAACTACAGAGGAGATAACATAAGCGTTCGTAGAAACGAACAATAACCTAAAAACAATACTATGATAAATATGTGGAAGCTAGTACTGGTAATTATCCTATCACAAGGTTGCATAGCGCAGCAAAGTCAAGTTAAAAGTGATGTGCTGAAAGTAGATAATTATACCGAAGGAGAGTTGACTATTAAAGTAGCTCCATTTGGTATTGGTACTAATGAAATTACTATTGGAACGGTTGCAAGTGATGGCGTTATTAATTTTAATTGGCCAGAAATTGATATAACTACTATTGAGGAGGCAGAATTCTATATGTCAAGAATAGACCGTGCAATGGGGATGACTTTTTGTAATGATAAACAAATAGATGACCTAAATGAGACGGCAAAAGCAGCTCCTATTGAAGAACTCTCTTTATATAAAAAGGAAAAGTACATCGGTTCGTTGTATTCGGCTACTGAAAAGGAAATACAAGACAATGCATCTTTAAATAGGAGTACTGGTTTAGTGTTAGGTAGTTCTCTTTCTTGGTTCTATAGTGATAGTGATGGCAATTTCAAGGCAAAATGTACCGTAAACTTAAAAGTGGAGAGTGCTTATGATTTTAAGGAAGTAACAACCTACGACATGGAACTAAAAAAAGGATGGAATGTAATACAACATACCTTGGTCGAAAAAGAGGATTGGAAAGATGAATTCCAACAAGGGAGCTTGCCAAAAACAATTACTAAAACTTCAATAACGACTATTCCTGCTACTATTAATTGGTATATAAAGTATTTTGGGAAGTGAAGAAATATGAGCTAGCAGTTTTATTTAGAATGTAAATTGAAATACTTGTTTTCGAGAGCCTGAAAACGCAAAAAATAAAATTGTAAAAGTTGAAAAATACATGTTAGGCTGTGTGCCAATTTTGGCTTTTATAAAGACTAGCATATTACTTGATTTTAATTATCCAGAACTATGAAATATCTAAAAATCACTTTATTTTTTTTAGTTATCGTTTTATGTGCCTGTAAGGACAAATCATCGAAAACGAATTCAGCATTAGCTTCTATAGATTTTCTAAGAGGAGACCTTTTACTATGTGGCAATGGGCAATTTGGCGAATTAAAATTCTCACTCTCCTGCAACTATGAAACCAGAGAAGCATTTGACTTAGCGGTGGCATTATTGCATTCTTTTCAATATACCGAAGCCGAAAAAGCTTTTGTAAAAGTAATTGACACAGATCCTAATTGCCCAATGGCCTATTGGGGTGTTGCTATGAGTATTTATCATGCTGCATGGTTTCCTCCAACAAAAGAAGATTTAATCAAGGGGGCTCAAATTTTAGCTGTTGCTAAAGAATTAACAATGGATGAAAAGCAACGCGATTATATAAATGCTATTGATGCCTTTTATACAGATTGGGAAAACATTGACCATACAACAAGAGCGCTACGTTTCGAAAAAAAAATGGAGCAGATTTATCTTAAATATCCAGAAGATATGGAAGCTGCTATTTTTTATACACTGGCCTTGTTTTCTACTAGAGATAGGGTAGGAAAAGCGTATAAAAATGAGCAAAAAGCCGGCAAAATTCTAGAATCTCTTTTGGCTGCTAACCCTAATCACCCTGGTATTGCCCATTATATTATTCATAACTATGACAACCCTGTTTTAGCATCTAAAGGCCTAGAGACAGCCAGAAAATATGCAAAAATAGCACCTTCTTCTTCTCATGCACAACACATGCCATCACATATTTTTACAAGATTAGGCATTTGGGAAGAGTCTATTCAATCTAACCTGCTATCAGCTGAAAGCTCTAGGTGTTATACACAGGCAGCAGCATTAAGTGGCTCCTATTTTGAAGAATTACATGCTACAGATTATTTGGTATATGCGTATCTTCAAAAGGGGGATAATGCAAATGCAGAAAAACAGTATGAGCTAATAAAAGAGTTAAAAACTTTTTATCCTTCCAATATTACAGCAGCCATATATCCCGTAACCGCCATACCAGCAAGATTAGCACTTGAAAATAAAAACTGGAAACTTGCAGCAAACTTAGAAGTACAAGAAATTAACTTGAATTGGGGTAAATTTCCCTGGCAAAAAGCAATACACCACTTTGCAGTAGCATTAGGAGCAGCGCACGTAAAGGATTTCACTTTAGCTGAAAAAGAGATTCAAATTCTTCAAAAGCTACATCAAGACTTAGTAGCTCAAAACGATCGCACAAAGTCTATTCAAGTGAAGCAAGTTGAAATTCAAATTAAAACAGGACAAGCTTGGTTAAATTTTATAAAGGGAGATAATGAAAATGGACTTGCATTAATGCAAGAAGCTGTTGAAATTGAGAAAAAGACGAGTAAACATCCAGTTACCCCTGGCGATGTACTACCAGCCATAGAATTGTTAGGGGACATGCTTTTAGCTTTGAATCGCCCAAAAGAAGCATTGGTCGCGTACGAGGAAAATTTAAAAAAACATCCAGAACGATTCAATGGTCTTTATGGTGCCGCCATGGCGGCTAAGCAAGCCGGAAATCAAGAAAAAGCATATCAATATTTTAAACACCTTATTGAATTAAGCAATAATTCGAATAGTACTCGACCTGAAATTACAGAGGCTAAGAAATACATCACACAATCGTAACAGATAAGACCATGAAAACAAAAATAAGTGTCGGAATAGTGGTTGTATCACTCTTCATTGTTGGCCATTTTATTAAGGAAAATTCGAATAAACAGGTAACCAAAAATTATCAAAGTGCATCTTTTAGTTTTACAAAGTGTACACCTGCTAAATTCATGTTGGATGGGGTAGATACGACCCAACAAATTTCTCCCCTCTTTACGAATCTAGGTAACCTTAATTTTCCTGTTTCTACCAAGAACGATAGGGTACAGGCATTTTTCAATCAGGGTGTAAAACTATCTTATGCTTTTAACCATGCAGAAGGGCATCGTTCTTTTATGGAAGCCGCAAGATTAGACCCTAACTCGGCTATGTCCTATTGGGGTCAGGCGTTTGCTTTAGGTCCAAATATCAACGATCCACTGCCTGGTGAGGAACGTCAAAATAAAATTAATGAAGCGATGACAAAGGCTCGAAGGCTAGCGCTGGAAGCCAATAGAAAGGAACAGGCACTTATAGAAGCTTTATCTGCTAGGTACAGTGAAGACTTAACGAAAGATGTTGCTGAGTTGAACATGGACTATATGCAGGCCATGGCCAAAGTGATAAAAAAATATCCTAAAGATGCCAATATCCAAATTTTGTACGCGGCATCGGTTATGAATACCGTACCATGGAATTATTGGGATAAAGATGGGAATCCATCTCCAAATATTAAAGAAGCCAAAGAAGCTCTTGAAAGTGCAATGGAATTGGAGCCGGAAAATCCCGGAGGACATCACTATTATATTCATATGGTTGAGTTGCCCTATCCGGATATGGGCGAAGCTAGTGCTGATAAATTAGCCTCCCTAATGCCGGGGGCAGGTCATATTGTTCATATGCCATCACATATTTATATTCGAGTAGGCAGGTATT
>CAZMUV010000125.1:0-8303 GCA_964569345.1 uncultured Maribacter sp.
CACCTGCCTTACAAGCAGGGGGTCACTGGTTCGAATCCAGTAGGGCCCACAGGATGTTTAAAAGGCTTTCGATTTACGAGAGCCTTTTTTTTGTATCTTTTGGTGTGTAAAATGTATATGTAGTGCAGGATACAGTAATAGGGATATTAGCTCAGTTGGTTTAGAGCGCTGCCTTGACAGGGCAGAGGTCACCGGTTCGAATCCAGTATATCCCACACTTTTCAAAACGTTTTTGTTCGGATAGCAACCCTAATTAGGGTGATTTTTTTAAATGCAATCTAATATACGTTCCAAAGCCATTCCTCTAGAACCTTTTATAAAAAGGGTAGCACCGGATGGAATGCTATTCTTCGTTAAGAAGTCGGCTACCGCATCATATGTATTGAATTTTTTGTAGTCGCTCTGTACGGTAAAAAAGTTTTCTCCTATGAGGTAAGCGTTTTCAAAGCCCAGTTGTTTTGTAAGTTCGGCAATAGCTTGGTGTTCTGCGTGTGCTGTATCTCCCAATTCGAACATATCGCCTAAAAATAATAGTTTGTCGTTGGCTTTTAGCTTGGCGAAATTTTCAAGAGCCGCTGTCATACTGCTCGGGTTGGCGTTATAAGCGTCTAGAATAACATTATATCCATTTTTTTCTACTACTTGTGATCTATTATTGTCGGGAAGGTAATTCTCTAATCCTTGTTTAATTTGTGCTAAGGGGACATTAAAATACGTTCCCATAAGAATAGCAGCACAGCAATTGGTGAAATTATAACTCCCTATCAATTGGGTTTTAATCTTGGTTCCTTCAACGTTAATTTCTACAAAAGGATCTGCCGCTGTCATTGTAATGTTGTAAAACTTTGAATCTGTTGTGCTATACCCGTATTTGTGAATGTACTGGCCTAATTTCTCTTTTTGAATGGGGTCGTCCGCATTCATGAACACCGCTTTACTATTCGCTGTAAGATAATCGTACAGTTCACTTTTTCCTTTTATAACGCCTTCTACACCACCAAACCCCTCTAAATGAGCCTTTCCAAAATTTGTAATGTAGCCAAAATCAGGTGCTGCAATACTGCAGAGAAATGCGATTTCCTGTTGATGGTTCGCACCCATCTCTATAATGGCAATTTCCGTATCGGAACAAATCTCAAGCAGGCTTAATGGGACACCAATATGATTATTGAGGTTTCCTTTGGTGGCAATTGTTTTATATTTTTTAGATAATACAGCGTTAATGAGCTCTTTGGTTGTGGTCTTTCCATTACTTCCGGTTAGTGAAATAACTTTGGCATCGCAATACTGTCTATGAAAGTTGGCTAACTTTTGCAAGGTGGTTAACACATCGGCAACAAGGATAGTCCTTTCGCTAATTGCGAATTCCTTTTCATCTACGATTACATAGGCAGCCCCTTTTTCAATCGCTTTAAGCGCATATTGGTTGCCATTGAAACTATCACCTTTCAGCGCGAAGAAAATATCGTTTTTGCTTATTTTCCTTGTATCTGTGCTTACGTTGGGATATTGGAGAAATAGTTGGTGTAGTTCGGCTATATTCATAAAATCGAAGATAAAAAAAAGCCCTTTAAAAAAAGGGCTTTTTTAGTATCTAAAGTGTAAGAATTTATTTTGCTTTCTTACCTCTTACCGTCTTGTTTTTAGTTTTGGATTTAGAACCTACTCTAGACATTGCACATCTAAAGCCGATATAATCCGTAGCCATATATTGTGGCATGTATCTTCTTTGTGCAGGGTCTAGCCAATACGCTCTATCAGTCCAAGATCCTCCTTTGAAAACCCGTACTTCATCATTGATAAGCGAAGTTCTTGTGTTTGATTCATCGTATTGTCTTGTAATGCTACCGGTAGAATCCCTATCTATATTATGTTTTGGAGAATTGTACATTTTGCCTTTTTCAGAACCTTCATCCTCATCGCTGAATCGACTAAAAAATCTTGAGGAGCCTGCGTCACCATCTCTATAGCCGATGTTATCACTGGTAGAGAAATTAGTTCTTAAATAGGTTTCGTCTTCATCAATAGGAATCATTTTTATTTCGCCTGGAAGGTTTACGGCGATAAGTTTACCATTTGGTAGGGTGTCATAAACAATAGAATCCCTTAATATATTTACCTTACCATCTTCTCCGATAGCACTTTTCATATAAACGTTACCTCTGTAATAGTTAAAATCACTTACTTCATCATCTACTATAGGTCGGTATACATCGGCAACCCATTCGGCAACGTTTCCTGCCATATCGTATAGACCTAAATCGTTTGGTTTATAGGACATTACTTGTGCAGTAATATCTGCGCCGTCATCAGACCAGCCAGCAATACCACCATAATCCCCTTTTCCTTGCTTGAAGTTGGCTAATTGGTCACCTCTACCCACACGTTGACCATTTCTTGTGTAGTCACCGTCCCATGGATATTTTTTTCTACCTCTATAGTTATTATACTCTCTATTCCCTACTTGAGCCTGGGCTGCATATTCCCATTCTGTTTCTGTAGGAAGTCTATATTCTGGCATGATAACTCCGCTACTTCTTTTTGCAAAAGTAGACGTACTATCCTTTTTCATTTTCCCTTGTAAAGAATCTATTTGTCCATTATAGACAGATTCTGGTCTATTCAAATATGCTTCTGTACTAAATGTTCCTGCAACCTCTCCGCTCGCAGCTTGGTATTTTGCGTCTTTGGAAAGATATCCTTCACGCTCCAACATTACCTCGTTTACTCTGTCTGTTCTCCATTCTGCAAATTGTGTTGCTTGGATCCAGTTGACACCTACAACAGGGTATTCTGCATAAGCGGGGTGTCTTAAATAGTTATTGGTCATGGTTTCGTTAAAACCTAATCTGTTCCTCCACACCAACGTATCTGGTAAAGCACCTTTGTAAATATTGGTATATTTTGGATTTTCGGGTGGGTAAACACTCTTTAAGTAATCTAAATATTCTAAGTACATGACATTGGTAACCTCCGTTTCGTCCATGTAAAAAGATTGTACATGCTGCGAGGTAGGGGTGTTGTTCCAATCATGCATTACATCATCTTGGACTTTACCTTTTGTGAAAGTTCCTCCTTCAACGAATACTAGTCCCGGAGCCGTTTCTTGCTCCTTAAAATCGGTATTGTACTGGAATCCCCCTTCTTTAGCGTTGATATTCCAACCTGTAGCCCTGGAAACATTCTTGGAAGAGGTGGATTTTGAACAGCTTGTAACTGTTAAACCTCCAACTATAACAGTGCATGAGAGTACAACTTTAATAAACTTGTTTTTCATAAATCTAGGACTTGAGTTCAATCTTTTAATCTAAAATTTCGACGTTTTTTATTTCTCAACTTATTTTACGCCACTTTCGCTGATTAAAACGGTGTTTTCATCAGAATATTTCATCCCCTTTAAATTATTTTCACATTGCGTGTAAATCATAAAGTATATGGGTGAAGCAACATCCGTTCACGATTATAACGAGTTTAATAGAGTTGTAGTATACCTTATGTTGCTGTTTTGCCTACTTAATTTAGATTAGGTAGTAAGGCTTCTGACCATTTTTAAACTAAAATATTTAGGATCTTGCACAAGATTTCGTTCAAAAGTCCGTTTTTACCGTAATATGTCGATTTTTTTAGAGTAAGATGAGCGAAGGCGTTAATTTTACTTCTTTAGAACTAATATAATATTTTAAATGAAAAAGAATTCAATAGTATTTGTTTGTCTAATGCTAGCAGGTTTGACCGTGTGGGCTCAAGAAGACCAAAGAGTAATCACCACTGCAGTGCCATTTTTGACCATTGCAGCAGATGCGCGTTCCGCCGGTATGGGAGATATGGGAGTTGCTACTTCTACAGATGCGTTTTCACAACAGTGGAATCCGGCTAAATTTGCATTTGCCGAACGTAAGATGGGTATTGCTGCAAGCTACACGCCCTATTTGGAAAGTATCATCACGGATATTTCACTATTAAACGGAAGTTTTTATAATAAGATAAATGATAGGAGTGCCTTTGCGGTAAGCTTACGATATTTTACACTGGGAGAAATTGAACTTAGGCAAAGCCCTAATGACGTCGGAACAGTGGTAAAACCTAATGAATTTGCTTTAGATGGTTCGTATTCTTTAAAACTGAGTAATACGTTTTCCATGGCCGTTGCGGGAAGATTCATTAGCTCTAACCTAAGATTTCAGGATTCTAATACAGATTCTCAAGCAGCGAACACTTTTGCAGTCGATGTTGCGGGTTATTATCGCTCGGACGAAATAGCATACAATAGTTTTGATGGACGTTGGAGAGGTGGCTTTAACTTCTCTAATATTGGCGGTAAGATTCAATATGATGAAGGTGGTCAGGAAAACTTTTTACCGAGTAATCTAAGGCTTGGAGGGGGTTTTGATTTTATCCTGGATGAAGATAACGTAATCGGTATTACTACAGAGTTTAGTAAGCTCTTGGTGCCAACACCTCAAGATTTTGACAACGACGGGGATATTGATTCCGATGACAATGAAATCTACCAAAATGAAAGTGGGCTGAGCGGTATTCTTGGTTCTTTTGGTGATGCTCCAGATGGTTTTTCAGAAGAGATAAAGGAAATTACATGGTCTTTAGGAGCAGAGTATACCTACCAAGATGCGTTTATGGTACGCACAGGGTATTTTAATGAAAGCCAAGAAAAAGGTGCTAGAAAATTCTTTACTTTGGGTGCAGGATTTAAGTTTAAGTCCGCCCAAATAGATCTATCGTATTTGTTTTCTACATCGCAGGTTAGAAATCCGTTAGAAAACACCTTGCGTTTTGGATTAACATTTAATTTTGGTGAAGAATATTTTAACGACTAAAAATTAGTTTTATCATACCGTATTAAAATCTCGCTACAAGGCGGGATTTTTTTTTGTTCTAAAAGCAATGCGAAGATGCACTGCAGTTTTAGGGAAAGAAATTACCTTTGAGTATAGCTTAATTAAATAGACATTATGTCCGAACAAAAAAACATAAGTTTTGATATTACCATTTACGATAGTATAGAAGAACTCGCACCGGAGGATCAGGCGCTTATGCTACAGGCTGTTGCTGTACGGAAAAATGCCTATGCGCCGTATTCTAAGTTTAGGGTAGGTGCCGCTGTAAAAATGGCTAACGGGGAGATTGTTATTGGGAGTAATCAGGAGAATGCTTCCTATCCCTCCGGACTCTGTGCAGAACGCGTGGCTATTTTTCATGCGGGCGCTAAGTTTCCGGGTATCGCAGTAAAGACCATTGCAATTACGGCGACTTCCGATAGGTATGAGGTACGTGTTCCAGCGGCACCCTGCGGAAATTGTAGGCAGGCTATTTTCGAATATGAATTCAAACAAAAGCAGCCCATACGGTTATTACTTATGGGTGAAAAGGGAAGTGTTATCGAGTGCAGAGCTATCGAAGACATACTCCCATTGGGTTTCAATAGTACATTTTTAGCATAGTTTTAAAAACACCTTGGGGCTTTTTTGTGTCAAGTGGTAATTTCTTGGCGCTTTTGCTGTGTTTTTTTTTATCCGTTCGTTTATATGCGTATTTTTGTTTTCTTTTGTGGTAGAAATTTGCGCTCGCTTTTTTTGTCCGCTAAATTTGTAATAAACTCATAACATCAATGGAAAAAATCACCAAGGAGACATATTTAAAATGGTACGAGGACATGCTTTTCTGGAGGAAGTTCGAGGACAAGCTTGCGGCCGTTTACATTCAGCAAAAAGTACGAGGATTTCTTCATCTTTATAACGGACAGGAAGCTGTTTTAGCCGGAGCATTACATGCGATGGATTTGTCCAAGGACAGGATGATAACAGCTTATAGGAATCATGTGCAACCTATTGGAATGGGTGTAGACCCTAAAAGGGTTATGGCAGAGCTTTATGGCAAGGTTACGGGCACCTCTAAAGGAATGGGTGGTTCTATGCATATCTTTTCTAAGGAACACAGATTTCATGGGGGTCACGGTATTGTTGGTGGTCAAATTCCATTAGGAGCCGGTATGGCTTTTGGGGATAAGTACAACGGTAGTAATGCCGTTACTTTATGTTATATGGGTGATGGTGCGGTAAGACAGGGGTCTTTGCATGAGACCTTTAACTTGGCAATGCTGTGGCAGTTACCTGTTGTTTTTATATGTGAAAATAACGGATATGCTATGGGAACCTCGGTAGCAAGAACATCCTACTCTACAGAAATATGGAAACTAGGTTTGGGATATGAAATGCCATGTGGGCCAGTGGATGGGATGAATCCCGTTACCGTTGCGCAGGAAATGAGCAAAGCGATTGATAGGGCAAGATCCGGAGGCGGACCAACCTTCCTTGAGATGAAAACCTACAGGTATAGAGGACACTCTATGTCCGATGCACAGCACTACAGAACAAAAGATGAAGTAGCGGAATACAAAAAAATTGATCCCATTACCCAAGTGTTGGATGTGATTAAGGAGAATAAATACGCAACGGAGGAGGAAATCAAAAATATAGAAAAGGGAGTTAAAAAATTGGTTTCGGAATGTGAGAAATTTGCTGAGGAATCCGATTACCCACCTGTAAATCAGTTGTACGATATGGTTTACGAGCAAAAAGATTTTCCATTCGTTGAACATAAAATATAGAATACATGGCGATAGTTGTAAATATGCCCCGTTTAAGCGATACCATGGAAGAGGGTACCGTTGCCGCATGGTTGAAAAAGGTGGGAGACAAAGTTGAGGAAGGCGATATTTTAGCTGAAATCGAAACCGATAAGGCTACGATGGAATTTGAGTCTTTTAACGAAGGCGTATTATTGTATATTGGTATAGCTGAAGGCGATACCGCCCCGGTAGATTCCTTGTTGGCCATTATTGGAGATGAAGGGGAAGATATTTCTGGCTTGTTAAACTCAGGTCCTGCCGCTGCGGAAAAAGAAGAAGAGCAACCTGCAGCCGAAACCAAAGCGGAAGAAGTTTCTGCTTCCGATACTCCGGCTTCAGAAATACCGGAAGGAGTAGAGGTCGTTAAAATGCCCCGCTTAAGCGACACCATGGAAGAAGGTACCGTTGCCGCATGGTTGAAAAAAGTGGGCGATACTGTTGAAGAAGGAGATATTTTAGCTGAAATCGAAACCGATAAAGCTACGATGGAATTTGAATCGTTTTATTCGGGAGTCCTATTGTATATAGGAATTCAAGAAGGAGAGTCTTCTCCGGTTGATGCTGTTTTGGCTGTTATTGGACCAGAAGGTACGGATGTAGATGCGGTTTTAAATAGCGCATCTGCTGGTGATAAACCGGTACCTGCGGAAAAGGCAACTACAGAGACGAAGAGCGAAGAAAAAAGTGTTGCTGCGGTTGAAGAAGTTTCTAAACCTGTACCAGACGGCAAACGTATTTTCGTTTCTCCATTGGCTAGAAAAATCGCTGCCGACAAAGGAATAGATTTAGCTGCTGTTTCCGGTTCTGGGGACAATGGTAGAATAACAAAGAAAGACATAGAGAATTATAAACCATCCGAGGTTACGGCTTCCGCTACTGCTATTACAGCAGAACGTGTTGCTCCTGCTACGGCGTCTATTAGTTTGCCTGTAGGGGAGGAAGGTTCGGAAGAAGTGAAGAATTCCAATATGCGAAAGGCGATTGCGAAGGCCTTGGGGAATTCAAAGTTTACGGCTCCACATTTCTACCTGACTATAGAGGTGGATATGGACAATGCGATGGCTTCTAGGGTACAGATCAACAGCTTGCCAGATACAAAAGTATCGTTTAACGATATGGTATTGAAAGCGTGCGCGATGGCACTTAAAAAACATCCGCAGGTAAATACCTCTTGGAACGGGGCTACGACGCGTTACAACAAACACATACATATGGGTGTTGCTGTAGCCGTAGATGATGGCTTGGTGGTTCCTGTAGTTAAATTTGCAGACCAGTTGGGCCTAGCTCAAATAGGAGCTCAGGTAAAGGATTTGGCAGGAAAAGCACGATCTAAGAAAATCACACCTTCCGAAATGGAAGGGAGTACATTTACCGTTTCAAATTTAGGGATGTTCGGAATATTGGAGTTTACCTCTATTATCAACCAGCCTAATTCTGCCATACTATCCGTAGGTGCCATAGTACAAAAACCCGTAGTAAAAAATGGGGAAATTGTAGTAGGCAACACGATGAAGTTAACCTTAGCTTGTGATCACAGAACTGTAGATGGTGCCGCTGGCGCACAGTTCTTGCAAACGTTAAGATATTTTGTAGAGAATCCAGTAACCATGCTGGCCTAAGTACCATACGATACCAGTTTTTAAAAGCATCTCATTAT